>MWCV01000101.1 GCA_002070215.1 Chloroflexi bacterium ADurb.Bin180
CGCGTCCTGCCACTGGCGGTGGGCGTTGCGCAGCGTCAGGTCGAGATAGTCGTCGATGCTGGCCCAGTCGGTCCAGTCCACCTCGGTCAAAGGCTTCCTCTCCAGCGGCTCGCCGGTGTAGGGCAGGCTGAGGAAGGTGCACAGGTGCCCGGGGCCCTGCGCCGCGTAGAGGCCCTGGTAGCGGGCGATGACCTCGTACAGGGTGGGTTTGTAGTGGAGAATGTCGTGAATGGCCATTGGTTGTCCTTCCTGGCTGGATGGGCCCTGCTCGGGCCTACTGCTCTGGCTGCGCCGCCGGCACGAGAATGGCGGCTTGATCCCGCTCGAGGGTGAGCTCGATGCGGCCGTTGCTGACGGCAACCGGCCGGCCGCTCAGCGCGTCGCGCAGGTGCGGCGCCAGGCCGACGGCGTTGAGTGACACCCGCGCCGCCTCCGCACCGCCGTGTAACACGACCAGGCAGGCTTCGCGCCCCTGGCCTTTGACATAAGCCAGCGTCTCGTCGTCGACATACACGGTGCGCCGCGCGCCGCGCCGCAGTGCCTGGTGCTCCCGCCGCAGCGCGCACAGGCGGCGGTAGTATTCCAGCAGGTCACGGTCCTGCGCATCGCCCCAGGGCATCGGCTCGCGGGTCACGTCCAGGTTGCCGCGCGAGTCCACCTGCTGCGACAGGCCCACTTCCGTGCCGTAGAGCACGATGGGCGGCTGGCTGAGGGTGAACTGGCAGGCCGCGGCCAGCCGGACCTTGCTGGTGTCGCCCCCGGCCATAAACCGGAAGCGGTTCATATCGTGGTTGTCGATAAACGTCGGGCGCACGAACGACGGCGCGGCGTAGACTTGGTGGCGCGACATCAAGCGCTCGAACGCGGGCAGGTCCATCTTGCGCGTGGCAAAAGCGGCCCGGGCCGCCTCGACCCAGGCAAAGTCGAGGCAGCCATCCACCTTGCCCTCAAAGGTCAGCAGGTGCTGCGGCGAGGCCACTGCCTCGGCCAGCGTGGCGCACTCAGGGTTGGCCGCCACCAGGGCCTTTTGCAGTGCCACCCAGAAATCGTGCGACGGCTGCACCGCATAGTCCAACCGGAAGGCGTCCACGCCGTAATCCTGCAGCCACAGCAGCGCCGTGTCGATGATGTACTGCCGCGTCGCGGGGTTCTCCAGGTTGAGGTGCGGCATAATGGGCAGGTTGAAGAACCCCTCGTACTGGTCCGGCCAGTGGGTGAAATTGTACCAGTCCCGGTACGGGCTGTCCGGATTGGCCTGCGCGTCGCGCAGGAAGGGGTGCTCGTCGGAAGTGGCGTGCACCACATAGTCCAGGATGATGCGCAGGCCCATCGCGTGGGCCTCACGGATGAGGGTGCGCAGGTCGTCGTTCGTGCCGATGTGCGGCGCCACGCGGCGGTGATCGGTGGCGGCATAGTGGTGCCACGACGGCCCGTCGCACACCGGCGAAAGCCACAGGGCGTTGAAACCCAGACCGGCGATGTAAGGCAGCTTTTGCCGGATGCCGTTCAGGGTGCCGCCCACGATGCCGCTGAGGTCGCTGACCTGGCTCCAGGGCTGCCCGTCGCCGGGGTAGAACCGGTCCACCATCACCTGATAGATCATGGCGTCGTAGAGCCAGGCCGGCGGCTGGCGGCGGTCCACCAGGTAGGCAAAGGGCGGAGTGGTCAGCGGCTCGCTCGTGCCGCTGTCGGCAAAGGCGCTGCGGCGGGCCTGGGCGTCCCACACCTCGATGCGGTAGCGCACGTGCGTGCCGTCGGGCTGGGCGGGCAGGGTGCCGCGCCAGAGCTCTACATAATTCCAGATCAGGTCGTCCCAGCGCACGCCGACGCGTTCGAGGCTGACCACCTGGCCCACGGCGGCGACACCGGCGCGGCCCCAGGGCTGCTCGTCGGCGGTGGTCCAGTAGGCGTACACCGCATCGGCGCGATAGTCGGTGCCCACGTCGACGGTGAGCTCCACCGGCCGGCCGGGCAGGGGATCGCGCGGTTCGATGCGGTGGGCATGCCACAGGCCGCGCAGCTCGGCCTGGCGCCGCTTGACCACGTGGTCGCTGAAACTGGTCTCGCCAAAAACAAAATCGTCGGCCATTTCGCTCCTCAGGTCGGTTGGTTGGGACGCCGCGATCAGTGAATCAGTGAGTGTGCGCGCACATAGCGCACGACCTCGTTGGCCGTTGCCACGTCGTCGGTGCTGGTCTGCAGGATCACCTTGCCGCCCCGGGCAAGGGCCACGGCCCGCTCGATTTCGTCCGGCCGGCAATAGACCTGCAGCGCCACGCCGCCGGTAGTTTTGATCAGCTCCTCCAGGTGATCGAGCGGCCGCTCGCGGTTGGGATCCTCCGAGATCTGCAGCACGCGCAGCCCGCGCAGCCGGGCGATGTAGGGCTGGTCGTGCAGGCCCAGGGCGTGGTTGTGGATGAGCGCTCCGTCGTAGCGGTCAATGACGCGCTGGGTCCAGGGGGCCGCCCAGCGTGGGTAGTCGCTGGCCTTGCACAGGTTGGCCACGTCCTCGGACATCATGATGCAGTGGCCGGGCAGCCAGCTCCCCCAGAGCGGTGTGCCTCCGGCCACGCCGCCGACGATGGGCCACAACCGGTCCTCGAGGGCCATGATGGCCGCGGTGCACAGGTCGAGCAGATGCTCCACTCGGTCTGGCGCGTCGTAGAAATCGAGAAAGAGCTGGTTGCCGCGCAGGGCGTTGGCCATATCGAGCGGCGAAAAGTGATAAAAGGTGGCGATGCCGGCCTGGCCGCCCAGCCGCTCGGCGTAGAGGCGCGCCGTCTGCTCGAGCACCTGGAGCCAGGGATTGTCCTCCGCCACGACGACCCGCGAGAGGTCGCTCCAGTCGTGAATGACCGGGCGGGACCAGCTCGTGTCGGGGCTGAACTCGATGTCGCCGGCCACATAGGCGCTGTGGATGCCGATGCCGTGGTGGATAAAGATGTCGGGCACGTAATCGTCCAGCACGCCCAGACGGCCGCGCAGAAAGCACTCGCGGTTGGCGATGTAGCGGTCGACAAAGCGGGCGTTCTCCTGCCGGTCGGGCAGGCCATAGTCGCGCAGGTCGTAGGGCACCGCTCCGTCGGGCGGCACAAAGACGTGCACCAGAATGGCGCCCGGCTCGGTGGCGGCGTAGAGCTGGCGGTAGCGCTCCACCACCTCGGCAATGTCGGGACGGTATTTCATCGCTGCTCCTCCTGGAGCTGCTGTCCCAGCCGACAGATGCGCCCGGCGAACCCGTCATAGGGCAGGCGCTCCAGGCCCACGGCCATGGTGTCAAAGCCATCGCCCAGCGGGTCGCGCCACTGGGGCGGCAGGCCGCGCTCCCCGGCCCACAGCCCCAGAACCGCACCCACGAGCGCCGGCGCGAAATCGGTATCGCCGCCGCTGCTGGCGGCAATGAGCAACGACTGGCCCAGGTCGCCGCGGCCGTAGAACAGGGCGATGAGCGCCGTGGCCAGACAGGGAAAGACATAGGCGTGCGAATAGGGCACAACAGCATAGGCGGCGTACTCGCGCTGGTACGCCTCCAGCGCCGCCTCCCAGGTGGCGCACTGCGCCCGCCACGTGAACGAGCGCTTGAGCAGCGCCGCCAGGCGGCTGCGCGGCGGCACCCAGGCCAGGGCCGCACGCACCAGGTCGGAAAGGTCACGCTGGACAAAGGCCAGGCTCACCAGGGCGGCCACGAACAGCGCGCCATAGATGCCGTTGCCGCGATGCGAAATGGCCGCATCCAGCGCGGCAAAGCGGCAGGCCGCGAGCGGCCGGCCGGGACACAGCAGCCCCCAGACCTCGGCGCGCATGGCCGCGCCCACCCACTCACCAAAGGGGTTGTCCAACAGCGCGCTTTGCGGCGGCAGCAGCCCCTGCCGCAGGTTGGCCAGGGCCACTCCCTCGGCGGTGAGGCCCAGCGGCATC
>MWCV01000102.1 GCA_002070215.1 Chloroflexi bacterium ADurb.Bin180
GCCACGGCCAATGCAGCCTGGGTCTCGGACATCACCTACATCCGCACGCGCAGTGGCTGGCTGTACCTGGCGGCGGTGCTGGATCTGTACTCGCGCAAGATTGTCGGCTGGGCCATGGCGCCGAACATGCCTGCCGAGCTGGTGTGCTCGGCCTTGCAGATGGCCATTACGCAGCGCCAACCGCCGGCGGGCGCACGGGAAGATCGTGAACATTGACCCCACCATCGCTGCGACCTCCTACACCTCTGGGACGGTGTACTGGGGCGGCGTAGCGTGCAACTAGGATGCACGTAGTCCTCGGGCAGATCGGCAGTGGGACCAAGTGGGTAGCGACTACCCTGGCCTGGGCCATTCAGGGTAGTGGAGAGTTCAGGGATGAGCCGCTCTCACTTGGCCCCTACCGCCGGTACTTGGAGGGCGTTGATAGCGAGGAGACTTGGAACACGGTCTTTGCGGCACACGCCAGGCGAATGACTGGCGGGAACTGGTGCGTGCTGAAGGACCACTTCTGGATACCCGGTTACATGCGCGAACTCGGCTGTTCCGTCTATGTGGTACGCCGGACTGCCGCCAACGTGCACTACCTGTTGCAGTGGGGCAGGGTGGGCGAGACGGGTTACGGGTGGTACTTTCGGGCCGCCCTTCGCAGGAATCCAGACGCCACTCTCGCTCTGTGGCCGTCCGGCGTACCAACCGATGACCTGGTGGCGACACTTGCGGTTAGCCACCAGATACGGGTAGCACACGACCTGCGGGTGGCGCGGGAGCTAGGTATTCCAGTCTGGCGTGGCGAGGAGTTGATGGGCGACTACGTGTCCCTGTGGCCGATGCTGCTGGAGACCCTGGGTATCGAGCCGCACCCTAACTTTGAGCAGTACCTTCAGCGCAACGCCAGTCCTACCTACTTCCCCCTGGAGAAGGACAGGGGCTTCCTGCGGAAGGTGATCGAGGTTGAGAAGAGAGCAGCCGACGTGGACTGGTCGACGATACTCGGTGCTCCGGTATGAGGGAAGAAGAGTTCGATGCTGGTGCGCAGGAGCCGGTCTTTGTTGGCCTTACGGTGGCCGACTGTAAGGCGTATGTTTGGGAAGAGGTTCTCGCTGCTGTCTCGGCGTTCACGTACCCCTGGCTCACCGTGCATTGCGTCTTTCAGGAAGACTCCGAGAGGGCGCACTCAGCCTGGACAACGTGGCGGGAGGACCAGCGGTTCCCCACCAGCGGGCGACTCGTGCGCGGGCGGGCAGGACCCTACCACGAGCGTCATACACAGGAATCCGTGACGCGGATCACGGCCACCTACGCTGCCCTTCGCAACGACTTCCTCTCGACAGGCCTCCCCTGGTGCCTCCTGATAGAGTGCGACATTCTCCCTCCCCCCGACCTCCTAGAGCGCCTGCCTCCTGCCGAGTTGGTGATGGCCGCTCACGTGGCTCGCACCATACCTGAGTATATGGCCTGTGGGTTCTGGATACGTTCAGGCCCACAATGGCGTATGAAGAAGGTATACGAATTTCCGGCACACGGCATCTCTCCGGTGGGCATGGTCTTCCTGGGCTGCACGCTGGCCAGCCGTCGTTGTATCGAGGCAGCCGGATGGGGAGACCCCAACGAGTCCTATGCCGTCTACCGAGGCCCAGACGCCGATCTGTGCGCTAACGCGCTCAAGGCGCACGGCGTCTCTCCCGTAGTGGACCTAGACAATCGAGCGGTGCATGTAAACCTCAAGGACGGCGCGCTGCTCTACCATGGTCTGGAGGAGGCGAACACGGGTCGGCTGTGCCTGGCGACCAGCAGCGTCCCGTGCGAGCGATGATTCAGGCCACCAGCAGTTACGGTCTTCATACGCAGGAGCAGGTGGCTCTGTTGGCGGAGTGGGGTTTCACGCATGTCGTCAACGTAGAGGTGAGTGACTGGGCCGCCGAAGCGGAACGCTGTCATAAGGAGGGGCTGCGCCTCATCGCCCGTTGGCCTGAGTATCACCGCTTAGGACTGCTGGGGGAGGCGGACGCCTTTCGGAATCACGAGGGGGCCTGCAATGATGATGGCCCTTCTCTCTGGAATCCGAGGGCGGAAGAGGTGTCCCTGGAGTCGCTTGACAACCTATTGGAGTCTGGCGTTGACGGCGTCCTGCTTCATATGCTGACAGGCGACCGGGCGTTTCCCGCCGACTGGTACGACCGGGGGCAGCGCCGGTGGGTCAATGATTACTGGTCGTTCGACCGCTGGGCGCAGGCAGAGTGGCGCGACCTCGGGAGAGGAGAAATGCCTGCGCACCCCGTCGTCGGCGACCCCGCTAACCTCGACTTCTACCGGTGGTATCAGGGAGCGTGGTTCCGGCGCCTCCGGTTGTTTACGGCGGAGGTCGCTCAGCGTGGCGTCAAGGACATCTGGACGTGGTTCATTCCCCTGCTCTCGTGGAGCGTCTCCACTATGGCGGCGGGCACGGCGGGCAGCGACAAGCCGATGGGGGAGTGGCGCGAGTACGTGTTCAGCCTGGGAGCACATCCCGTCAACGTCATAGCGTGCTTGTTCCCCCTGGGGGATGAGAGGTCGCGTTCCGAGACCCGCAGGCTCATTCGCGAAGGATGGGAAATCCTCGTTGGCCTGGAGACCTGTCATAGTCTGGAAGCGGGCAGGAAGAACAAGCCCCGCTGCGAGGAACTGGGGGCAGGCATCTTCGCCGGCGACGAGGTCTTCTTCCGAGACCACAAGGGGGCCAGACGCCTGTTCGCGGAGGCAGCATGGACGACGCCATTGGCAGGGAGTCAAACAGATACTGCGTAGGGGCAGCGTATACTACCTGCTTCCGCCCGACCCCGTACATGGACATGCACCTGGGCCACGCCTGGTGTGCATATCGGAACTGGGACATATCGGCGCGTCTGGGGGGGAGGTTCCACCTCATACTGGACGACGAGCAGTACCGCCTGTCACGGCACGAGAATAACCCGGTCGCTCTCAGTCTCGCCGAGGCCAAGGAACATTACGTGGAGGACCTGGAGTGGTTGGGCTGCCCGCCGGACGAGGTTCACTTCTCCAGCGAGGCGCGGGGACTCATGCTGGAGTCGGCGGCCAGGTTGAATATCAGGGAGCCGCAGATTGTGCGACCGGAGAATCCGCTCGAGGGCATGCTGTTCAGGCGCATTGGGCAGAGCAGCGGGCACATCATCCAGTACACTCCGTGGACCACGCTGAGTGCTGTAGTGGAGCACCACTTCTTCGGCGTGACCGGATTCTGCCGGGGAGCGGACCTGGTACACGAGGCTTTGCTGTACGACTACCTGTGCTGCGCCCTGGGTTGGGTGGCACCGGAGCAGTTCTACATTCCCGTGGTGCGGCGGGGCTGGGGGTACACCAAGGAGTCGAAAAGCGATGCGGGCAGCCATTCGCACTCTAGCCTGCGAGAGTTGCGGCGTCTAGGGATAACTGGCGAGCAGGTCATTGACACTCTGCGGGAACTGGACTTCCGGCGGGAGCAGGAAGGGCGCGACGCCATCAACATTCCGTTGGATGTCCTGAACCTGCCGCCCTTGCCAGGGACTATTCCGTATCACCTGAAGACATGAAGACACTCGCCACCATAGGGGTACTTCTCTATCACGGGGGTTGCTCCGGCTAGGAACCTGATGGTGAGGGCCTTCTGGGAACGGATACGGCGGGAGGCGGCCACGGTAGACTTGGACGCGATGCGCGACGAGTGCGCGAGGCTGATCATGGAGGCGCAGTGAAAGACGCCCAACCCTGGAAGGGTCTGGAGGAGGCGATGTGGATAGCGGTAGGGATAGCCGTATCCGTCTGGGGCACCCTGAAGATGATTGAGGCACTGACCGGCTGGAGGGGCGGTTGGTGGGAGTGAGATGAAAACCTACTGGAAGCAGTT
>MWCV01000103.1 GCA_002070215.1 Chloroflexi bacterium ADurb.Bin180
ATCGCCGACACCAAGTTCGAGTTCGGCCTGGACGAAACCGACACGCTGACGTTGATGGACGAAGTCAGGCATGGACATCGCTCCACCCGTGCCCGCCGTCTCGATCGCAGCCCGCTCAGACGCCGTGATCCCTAACCGGGGCAAGTCGCGGCATGACCCAGTTGGCGGGCACCTCCAGATCTTTCAAGCTGTCTTCCTTGGGCAGATCGAGCTTCAACTCGTACTCCGGAAACAACGGCAGTCCCGTAGGGAATTCGGGCGACGACTGGCCGTCCAGGCCTGTGATCTTCACCACGTGAGGTCCGCCGACGTGCCCTGCCCCCTCCCAGTCCGAATCGTACTCCCCGTTCTTGATCTTCACGGAAGCCGCGGGGCCCGTGTTGCCTTGGCTGGTGTCAGGGATGAAGGTCACCGAACCGCCAGGCACGGGCTGGCCGCCGTGCGTCACTTTGCCGGACAGGTGATAGCGCGGCGGCCCGCTGTCGCCGCAACCAGCCAAAATCAGGGCGATCCCTAGAGCGAGAAGCCAGCTCCTTTTTGTCCTTTCCAAAATGGGCAGCTGGGCCTCGATCACAAGGTTGCGAAATGCTAGCAGAGCTAGCTTATTGAAAGTATCCAGGCTTGGCCTTCAATGGTTATGGGAAGACCCTTGAAGGAGGACCAAGCCATGGATACCACGGTCAATGTTACGCTGATCGTGGCCGCGCAGGAAGAAGTGGTCGTGGCCGCGGAGCAGGAGTCGGTGCCGCCGCGGGTCGCCGCGGCGGCGGCTGTGACAGAGTTCGATCAACGGGATTCGGCTTGGACGACGCGGAGTCAGATTGCACGGGAACTCCAGGTACCCGATAGCACGCTGCGATATTGGCTCCGCCGCCGCTGGCGGCACATGCACCATAGCCGTTGGCCGCCGCAAGTGGTGCAGTTTTTGGAGAGCCGCGACGGTTTGGCGTTCTTGCACGTCGTACTCACCGCGGCGCACTTGGTGTTCGTGCAAGCCAACGACTGCGGCCTCCGCCAGCTGAGTTGGTTTCTCGAACTCAGCGGTCTGGACGAATTCATCGCGGCGTCTTTCGGGGCCCAGCAAAAGGTCGCCCAGCAGATGGAAACCCTGTTGATCCGCTTCGCCGAAGCAGAGGACCAGCGACTGGCCGCCCAGATGTCGCCGCGGCAAATCACGGTCGCCGAAGACGAGACCTTCCATCCCGACATCTGCTTGGTAGCGATGGAACCGGTTTCGGGATTTCTCCTGGTGGAACAGTACCAGCCGCACCGCGATGCCGAGACCTGGAACCAGTGTCTGCGGCAGAAACTTCAGCCTTTGCCGGTGACGGTCTGTCAGGTCGTCAGTGACGAAGCGAAAGCCTTGCTCCGCCAAGCGGAAATCCTCTTGGGCGTCCATCACTCGCCCGACTTGTTTCATGTGCAGCACGACATGGCGCGGGCCACGAGTCTGGCCTTGGCGGGCCAAACGGATCGCGCTGCCGCAGCCGTGACGAAGGCGGAAGCCCAGACCGCCGAGTTGCAGCGGCAGGTCCAGGCCTGCCGCGAACAGTGTCCCCAGAGTTCCAGCCTTCAGGTGCTGGAGCAACAACACCGGCAGGCCCAAGCCGCTGAGGCCGCCGTCCGCGAGCAGTACGCAGCCTGCCAAGAACGCCAGCAGCGGGCCCACGAGGCCGTCCGCGGGCTCGGCCAGGACTACCATCCGTTCGACATCCAGACCGGGCAGGCGTTGGACGAGAACGCCGTGGCCCAGCGGCTGGCGGGGCATTTCCAGCAACTGGATCAAATCGCCGCCGCGGCCGGTTTGTCGGCCCGCGCCACGCAGAAACTGGCCAAAGCCCACCGCGTGCTGAAGGCGATGCAAGCCACGGTGAAGTTCTATTGGACCCTGCTCGAAGTCTGGATCTCCAACTGGAATCTGTCCCCGGCGGTGGCCCGGTGGCTACGGGAAGACCTGATTCCGGGCTGGTATCTGGCCCGGATCGCCGAGAAGGCAGAGCCAGCGAACGAACGCCACCGGTTGCGGGAACTGTCTGAGAAGATCCTCGCGCGGGCCCGCTCGCCGACGGGCGTGTGGGGCACCTTGAGTCCTGAGCAACGCCTCGACCTGGAACGTAAGGCCCAGGCCTGTGCCGACCTGTTTCAGCGGAGCAGTTCCTGCGTGGAGGGCCGGAACGGGAACTTGGCACTGAAGCACCACGCCTTACACCATTTCACCGCGCGGAAGCTGCAGGCCCTGACGGTGCTACACAACTACGTGATCCGGCGTGCCGATGGCACCACGGCCGCGGAGCGGTTCTACGGGGCCGCCCCGCGAGACTGCTTCGCTTGGCTGCTCGACCGACTGGACGTTCCTGCCCGGCCGCGTACCCGCCGTCGTCACGCGTAAGGCCCATGGCCGACCGCGTTTTTCGGGCCTGCCACGGTCCGACGGGGATACCCTGCGCCATTCGGTTCACACCCCTCGTGCCGCCGTTCTGTTCGATCCCAGCACTCCGATCTCTATCGGTCGCGCCCCACGCTAGCTGCTGGCATTTCGCAATGTTACGATCGAGGCCCCGCACATCCGCTGGTGGCGGACGTTCATGGAGTACGGCAACGGCATCGTGGGCGACATGTGCGTCCACGTGCTCGACACCGTGCGCTGGATGCTCGGCCTGGGCTGGCCGAAGCAAAGCTGCATCCTGGCGAACGTCGCCATGCAACTGGGCCGCCCGCTGGTGTACGATCCCCAGACGCGCCAGTTGGTCGGCGACGAGGAAGCCACCCGGCTCCTGCGGCGCCCGTACCGGGCACCGTGGCGGCATCCGGAGTTGCCGGCGTAGATGCGCGTGTACGTGTACGAGTACGTGTACGGCACGAGGTCGGGCGAGAACGGGTTGCCCACGTACTCGTACGCTCGTATCTCTGCCGCTCCCGATGCGATGTCTGTCGCCGGATCAGGTTCCCGCGCAGCCGGTTGGGTCCGTCGCAGGTTTGCCCAGTGCTGGCACTGCTGGCAACCCAGTTGAACAATCGTCTTGAGTCGCAGACTCGATTTGCGTACTATTCGCCGGCTCGTCATGACGCTGCGCGTACGGCCGGCACCTCCTCGACGGACTTGGGAAACCGATGCTGGACTTCGAGATTCAACGCTGCGGTCGGAAGTGCGTCAAGACGGATCGCGAGTTCCAGGCCGGCGAGACGTTCTATTCGGTGCTGATTTCGGAAGGCGCGGAGGTCGTCCGGCGCGATTACTGCCAGGAGGCGTGGGAAGGGCCGCCGGAAGACGCGCTGGGTTGGTGGAAGTGCCAGCTGCCGGATTCCAGCGTCAAGAAGGCGCATTGGGCGCCCCATGACGTGATGCTGGACTATTTCGAGCGGCTGCAGGGATTGGCCGGGCAGGAAGATGTGCGCTATATCTTGGCCTTGCTGATGGCCCGCAAGCGGATCGTCCGCGTGGAGGACACGGAGACGGACGAGGCGGGCCGCGAAGTGCTGGTGGTGTTCTGTCCGCGCACGGAAACCGAACACCGCGTGCCCGTAGTGATGCCGGACGAAGTTCGGGCGCGACAGATCCAGGACGAACTCGTCCAGTTGTTGTTTGGAGGGAACGCTTCATCGTAGCAGGCACGCTCCGCGTGCCGTCCGCCTCATCCAATTCCTGTTTGGAGGCAATACTTCATCTTCCCGCAGCACGCGCTCTCCGAGCCGTGCCGATTTGTTCGCCTATTCGATTCCCCAACGCATGGCTCGGAGAGCGCGTGCTACGAAGCAAGGATGCTGATTTGAAACGGCATGTGGCCGCTTATCTGTGCCTGG
>MWCV01000104.1 GCA_002070215.1 Chloroflexi bacterium ADurb.Bin180
GTAACCGTCACAGATTGGGGACATGATCCGTCTCCCGTGTCTCGGCCTTGAGAGGGCAGTATCCCCGGCACAGCCAGTTCATGGGCATCTTGCTGAGGTCGTAGCCGGCAAGCTGCAGCGGGCTCCTGCCGCGCACCCTGGCCTGAGCATCCCGGGAGAAGGGCGTGAAGCGGTAGACCTTCTCAAACACGCCCAGGTAGAGTTGCGCTGTCTGGATGGACTCAAAGCCGCAAAAGTTCTGGTAGTGCTGGTCAAAGCGCCGGATGACCATCTCCGTGGCGTTGTTCGTCGCGGGGATGAGGTCGTTCTCCACGGAATTGACCAGGTGCGGCCAGTGCTGTGCCAGAAACTCGAATAGCCACTCCAGGACGGGCTCAGCCTGCGTCACCGCTTCGCGCCGGGCCAACAAGGCCTCGTAGCGGCTCCTGGCCAGTTGTTTGGTCTGTACCTGGAAGACGCGTACAACCTCGGCGCGCACTTCCTCAACCACGGGGTGCTGCTGGGCATAGTCGCGGCCCAATGTCTCGCGCAAGTAGCGGCTGACCTCCTGTTCGGCATGGAACAGGCACTCGTGATGCTGCGCCTTGGGGAACACCAACGCAATGACTGGACCATAGTCGCGGCGCAGATCGGTGACGACCACCTGCGGACGGTAGCCTTTGGCCCGCAACGCCAGCAAGAAGGCATGGGCGCTCTGTTGCGTGTTGTGGGGATAGATGGCGATGTGCAACAGGTCGTAGGTGTGGACGTCGACGGCCAGGTAGACGTACATCCAACACCGCCTTTTGCCTTCCGGTTTGTCACTTTTCGGCACCAGGACGTACTTTTCATCGACGCCGACCACCCCACTGGAGCGCACTAGGCCAAAGATGGCCGCCACGGGTAGCAGTTCGTGTCCCCAAGCACTGACCCAGCGATAGACCGTCATCTCACTCACTTGCAGAGCCTGACCGACCCGGCGATAGGTGCTGTAGCTCCAGCTGTAGGCTTGCAGGGCGCGGAGGTGCAGGTCCAGCCGGTAGGGCGAGTACGGCACCAGACCCGGTGGCATGTGGGTGAAGGTCTGGCGCGGGCACTCCTGATTGCGGCAGTAATAGCGGTAGACGGGCACCTCTTGCAGGTTTCCCTCGGCATCGTAGAACCTTTTCAGCCGCGGCCTGCGGCTCTTGGGCCCCACGTGCGTCGAACCGCAGACGGGGCAGCGAACTGTGTCGTCTTGGACCTCCTGCCGCTGACCAAAGAGGACCTGCTCCACCTGCCACAGCCAGGGCCGTGCCTTTGCCGGCGGAGGGGCCTCGACCCCCACTTCCCGGGCCAGAATCTGCAGGTCGGCCAGCGCTATCTGCTCTTCCACAGGTAGGGGCTGGCCTGTTTCCAGACACGTCTGCAAGTGATGGACCAGTCGTAGTAGTTCTTCTACCATCCACTTCTCGCGAAAACGAAAGGACCCCTTGGTCCAGCGATAGCGCTGCCGCAACTCCTGGCGTAGCGTAGTCCAGCCGCTCTGCTCCATCGCCTGGCGTACCTGGCGGCGATTGAGGGCCACGCCCTGGCTTTGTAGATGCTCGTACACCTCATCCTGGCACCACCAGGGAAAGGTGGCGCACACTCGGGCCACGCGACGAACCAGCTCGGGCGTCAGAATCTCGGGCGTGGACTGACCGAACAGCTCCGGCCAGGCACCACGCCACCAGTAGCCCTCGATACGGCTGACGTCGGGCTGAGGCAGCCCGAACCAGTCTGACACCTGCGTCTGTCGAACAAAAGGCGCCCGCCCGTCGCGTGTCCGACGGCTGCCCTGCCGAGGGCTAGGCCCATCCAACAACCGTAAGAACAACAATAGCAAGCGGCTGCGAAAGGGATGGTCACCTCCCACCTGCACGCTGAAATGGCCGCACAGCGTGGCCTGATAGCCGCCATCCGGGGAGCGCACCACCTCGACTCGCGACTCATCGTGACCACACAGCTGGCAACCCAGAGCTACAGGCAGCCCGCCATTCAGCGCTGCCACAGCAGGCTCCTGGGGACCGGCACTCCAGACTTGGTGAACAACCATGACCACGCAGCTCACGATCAACAGCCGTTGCCCCTGCCACAACACCCACCGCCCGCCCCGCCAGACAGGCTCACGCTCCAGCTCCGGCCAGAAGGCTCTGGCTACCTGCCACAGCCACAACAGCCACGGCCAGCACAGAAGCGCTGCCCGTCCCCCCTGCCCACTGTGGACCTGCAGTGTCATCAACAGCAGACAACGCAAGGCGGGTTGAGGCCAGCTATCGGCCAGGTAGCGCCGCAGGCTGTGCACTCGAGCGCGGAGACAAAGCCCTGGCCGCTCTTTTGGGTGTGATGCCGTCGCGGGCAGACCGGCGAGTTGCGGCGGGCAGGACAGCCAACCAGCTTGACTGTCCACCGACCGACCAAGCAGCGCCAGCACCAGCAAACTCAACACGACCGGGAAATGCCAGGGGAGGAATTGTCTGCACAGCGATTTCGTGGTATGCTTCATTCGGGCCAACTCCAGACTGTGGTGTCCTATGTTCTAGCAAACACAGTGTACCACAAGCTTGCGAGTTGGCCCTCATGCATTATGGGCAGCGGCTAAGCCTGTTGCTCCGCCTCTTACCACGCTAATCTGCCTCTTTAAGCCCTCTTTTCCCTGTATTCATGTCCCCAGCGCGAGACGGTCACCAGCGGATGAGTGCGGTTCGTACTCGATGCCGATTCCTCGTCGCCTGATTATACCACAGAAATGATCGCTGTGGAGGGTTATCGTGGCCCTGATTTGCCCGTCGCGGGTGCGTCCTATACTCCCTCCGCCACCTTCTGACCGAAACCGAGGAGTGCCTTCACTTCGTCGTGTGTGGGCGCTTCGGCATAGACGCGCAGCACGGGCTCGGTGCCCGAGGGCCGGATGAGCAGCCAGCCGTCGTCGGCGAGGCGGTACTTGACGCCGTCGAGGGTTTCGACAGAGCGCACGCCCTGCCCGCCGATGCTCGCCGGCGCGCCGTCGATGAGGCACTTGACCATCTCGGCCTTGTTGACGGGGTGGCGCAGACGCAGGTCGGCGCGGGTATAGCAGGTGGGGCCCGCCTGGCGCTGCACGTCGGCGATGAGCTCGTGGAGGGGCACCCCGGCGTCGGCCAGGATCTCCAGGAGGAGCAGGCCCATGAGGATGCCGTCGCCCTCGGGGATGTGGCCCTTGATGCTCAAGCCCCCCGACTCCTCGCCGCCGATGAGCACCTCGTTGGCCAGCATATAGTCGGCGATGTGGTTGAACCCCACGGGCGTCTCTTTCAGCTCCAGGCCATAGCGGGCGGCCAGGCGGTCGACCATCATGGTCGTCGACACGGTCTTGACCACCAGCCCCGTCCAGCCCCGCTTCTCCACCAGGTAGCGGAGGGCCAGGGCAAAGATCTGGTGGGGGTCCACGAAATTGCCCAGGGCATCCATGGCACCGATGCGATCAGCGTCGCCG
>MWCV01000105.1 GCA_002070215.1 Chloroflexi bacterium ADurb.Bin180
AAGTCTGGACACACCCAACCCTCGGCCGGCGATGGCTCGGTTGTTGCGCGTCACGCGGGCGGATCTGAGATCCGCCCCTACGAGAACGTGCTTGGACGGATGCCTGTCCCGGGACACGGCAGGCAACGAAGCGCACGCAAGCGGGCCGAAGGTTTCGGCGCGGCACGCGGGCTTGCCTCGTGCACGCCCAACCTCGCTCCAACCCACCGAGCCCCCTGCCAGCGAACTAACCTGTAGGGGCGGGCCGCAGGTGTCTGCGCAGGGCGCAGACGCTGAGACCCGCCCAGGCCCATCGCTGGCGACGGACTGACGACCCCAGCGCTGGAGTTGTACGCTCCCCGGGCGGTTCACGAACCGCCCCTACCCATTCATGCCAACCCGACCCTCGGCCGGCGATGGCTCCTTTGTTGCGCGTCTTGCGGGCGGGTCTGAGACCCGCCCCTACAGGGACTCGTACGGGAAATGGGCATCAAGACTTCCAAAGTCTGGGAGACTTCGGAGGTCTGAAGCAATCCGACCACCCGGGCCGCGACGGGTGGTGTGCTACGCGGCGTGCGGGGGGCCGGGCCAAAGGTGTCTGCGCAGGGCGCAGACGATCAAAGCTGCCCGTGCTCATCCCTCACCACCGGGCCGGCGCTCGGCCTATCGCCCGCCCTGCGCCTCAGCCCCAACGCACCCGCCTGACTTGACCCCACGGCGCGGCGCTGTATACTGTCCTCCAGAACACTGCGGCGTACCGGTCTCCGCGGCGGCCCCTCTGGTTTGCGCTCCCGCCGCTCCTGACCGTGCCAATCACCTGTGAGGCAAGCTTCCATGCGCAAACTCATGCCGGCGTTCGTCCTCCTGGTCGTGCTCCTCTCCCTCCTGGGCTCTCCTGCCTTCGCTGCGGCCCGCCCGCCCGCTGTCGCGACCCGCACCGGTCAAGGCCCTGCTGTCCCACCCGAGCTGGCCCAGGCCGGCGTTTCCTCCTCCGCCTGGCAGCACATGGTCGACCAGATCCGGGTCGACCAGCAGCGAGCAGCCTGCACCGACTGCGCCACCGCACTCGATTTGACCGGGCAGGCCACGCTCACTGCCGCCGACGGCAGTGCCTACGACCTCTTTGGCTACTCCGTGGCCATCAGCGGCGACACGGTCATTGTCGGGGCAGTTTATCATGATGTCGCAGGCAACGAAGACCGGGGCGCGGCCTATATCTTTGGCCGCAACCAGGGCGGCGCCGACCAGTGGGGACAGGTCGCCCGCCTGACCGCCGCCGACGGCAGTGCCTACGACGAGTTTGGCTGGTCCGTGGCCATCAGCGGCGACACCGCTCTGGTCGGCGCGCCTTCCGGTGATGTCGGCAGCAACACCAACCAGGGCTCGGCCTATGTCTTTGGCCGCAACCAGGACGGCACCGACCACTGGGGCCAGGTCGCCCGCCTGACCGCCGCCGATGGCAGTGCCTACGACCTCTTTGGCTGCTCCGTGGCCATCAGCGGCGACACGGCCCTGGTCGGGGCGCGTTCTGATGATGTCGGCAGCAACACCAACCAGGGCTCGGCCTATGTCTTTGCCCGCAACCAGGGCGGCGCCGACCAGTGGGGACAGGTGGCCCACCTGACTGCCGCCGACGGCACTGTCGGCGACAACTTTGGCCACTCTGTGGCCATCAGCGGCGACACGGCCCTGGTCGGAGCGCCTTTTGATGATGTGGGCGCCCACAGAAACCAGGGCTCGGCCTATATCTTTGCCCGCAACCAGGGCGGCGCGGACCACTGGGGACAGGTGGCCCACCTGACTGCCGCCGACGGCAGTGCCTACGACGAGTTTGGCTCTTCCGTGGCCATCAGCGGCGACACGGCCCTGGTCGGAGCGGATTATGACAACGTGGCCGGCAACGAAGGCCAGGGTTCGGCCTATGTCTTTGGCCGCAACCAGGGCGGCGCCGACCAGTGGGGCCAGGTGGCCCACCTGACTGCCGCCGACGGCAGTGCCGCAGACTTGTTCGGCTCCTCCGTGGCCATCAGCGGCGACACGGCTCTGGTCGGGGCGCCTTATGATGATGTCGGCAGCAACCTCGACCAGGGCTCGGCCTATGTCTTTGGCCGCAACCAGGGCGGCACCGACCACTGGGGACAGGTAGCCCATCTGACTGCCGCCGACGGTGGTGCCTACGACTATTTTGGCTGCTCCGTGGCCATCAGCGGCGACACGCTCATTGTCGGGGCAGCATGGGCTGATGTCGGTAGCAACCGAGAGCAGGGCGTGGCCTATGTCTTTGGCCAGGCCAGCACCAGCGACCTCGCTGTCACCAAGACGGTGGAGCCAGCCCTCGTCCTCGCCCCGGGGGTCCTGACCTATACGCTAGCCTATGCCAGCAACGGACCCGCCGGGCCCGTTGATGTCTGGATCACCGATACCCTGCCCGCCGGTACCGCCTTTGGCGGCCTGCTCTCCGCCCCGCCTGCCTGGAGCGGTCCCACCGTCAACGGCCAGACCCTCGGCTGGTACGCCCCGCTGCTCGCCGCCGACGACAGCGGCACCATTGTCTTTACCGCTACCGTGGGCTCCGCTGCCGTCAGCCCCGACTGGCTCCTCACCAACACCGCCACCATCACCACCACCACCGACAGCACGCCCGACAACAACCTCTCCGCGGCCACCGCTATCCTGCAGGGCCTCCAAATCGCCAAGAGCCACTACCCCGCTACCGTCACCGCAGCCTGGGATTTCTGGATGTACATCGACCTCACCAATACCGCCACCTCCCCCGCCACCGACGTCGTCGTGACCGACATCCTGCCGGTTGGCGTCGCCGCCTACTCCGTCCAGCCGGGGCAGGGCGCAGCCTTTGACGGCGTCAACACCGTGGTCTGGAACCTACCCAGCATCGGCCCGAACTCGACCGTGCGCCTGAGCATCAAGGCCCGCACCTACTCTACCCAGGCCGGCAACTGCCTCACCAACCTCGCCGTGGCGGACAGCGCCCAGGCCGCACCGCCCGTCTCGGCGCAGGATACCTTCTGTGTCCTCAACGGCGAGCTGGCCTATCCCACTCCAGTGCCCACCGCCACGCCTACCCCCGTGCCACCAGGCACGACCGTGGCCCTCAAAAAGGGCGGCCCCGGTAACTCGCTCGATACCTACATCTACCGCAACCAGCCCTTCTCCAACTACTGGCTCGAGCCGCTCTTGAAGGTGGGCTACAAGCAGACCAACGCCAGCCTCATCCAGTTCGACCTCTCCCCCATCCCCGCCGGCGCCACGGTCGATGAGGCCTGGCTCGAGGTGTTCGCCACCGGTTGGTCCGGACCGGGCGCGGATATGGTCATCGGCGCTTACGCCATCAGCAACACCGTCCAGATCAGCCAGACCACCTGGGTCTCGCCCGAGCTCGGCCTCACCTGGGGGCTGGGCGGAGCCAACGACCTGGTGGTCGACCGGCG
>MWCV01000106.1 GCA_002070215.1 Chloroflexi bacterium ADurb.Bin180
GAGAGTGTGGAAAAAGCGGGCGAGGGATGGGAGCACCCTGGCGCCTGTGCCTGGTAGTGCCAAGACTACGGGCAACTACAGACCTCGATAGGTTCGTAGTACAGGCTTTAGCCTGTCCCCACCCACTGACGCGATGAGACCGTCCGGAAGGGGAGCGCTAAAGCGCAACTACGAACCTGTCGTTCACGCTCCCTGGGCAGTTATTCCACACTCTCATCGAACCGGGGAGGGTGGTTGGCGTGTCCCGGTCCATTCAGTATGCCGCGCAGGGACACGCTGACCCCGCCCGGTACGGCAAGATTCGGACAGGCTGACCCCGACCAGCACGTCGGGGCGCCAGTAGGCAGAGCCTGTACTACGAACCAATCACAGTTCGTAGTTGCCAAAGGCCGCTACAGCGCTCCCCTCCTGGTTGGCGGTGCAGGCTCAAACCGGGGCCGCACCGGCCGGGCAACCGTAGGGGCGGTTCGCCAAGCGCCTCAACAACTCGTTCATGCGCCGCTGTTCCGCACTCTCACTCACCGGCTTTCCGGTAGTGCCGACCCGTGCAGGCACTTGGCGGATGGCGTCCGCGCCGCTATGATGCGGACATGCTGAGACAGGATGGTGCCCGATGGAGATTGAAGCCAAGTTCGTGCTACCCGACCGCAAGGTGCTGGGCCACCTGGCCGCTGCCGGAGAGCTGGCCGGCTATGTCCTCGGCGAGGCCAGAGAGCAGCGCTACCACGACCAGTTTCTGGATACGGTGGACCGCAGACTGCTGGCCGCTGGCTGGTACCTGCGTCTGCGCACTGCCGACGCGTCGCGCTCGCTCACCCTCAAAGGTCGCACCTCCCTCGAAGGGGCAGTGCACCGCCGCCAGGAGTGGAAGGTCCGCCTGCCGGAAGGCCGCGACCCGGCCCAGCCCCCGCCCGGTGAGCTGCAGGACCGTCTGACCGAACTCACCGGCGGTGAGCCGTTGACCTGTCTCGTCGCGCTGTGGCAGGTGCGCCTTTTCCGCACCCTTACCAGGGATGGCCGCATCGTGGCTGAGCTGTCGCTGGACCGGGTCTGCTACCGCCGCGACCGGGCCGCGACCGAGGACCTGGAGCTGGAAGTCGAGCTCTCCAAGGACGGAACGATGGCGGATCTCGACCGGCTGGTGCGCTGCCTGAGGGACGAGTGGCACCTTGTGCCGCAGACGAAAAGCAAGTTCGAACGGGCTATGGCATTGACCGGTACGCGGGCAAAAAAGCGGGCCCGACCGGCGGGGGTATCCGGTCGGGCCCAATAAGGAGGAGAGGACTAGGACGTGGCCCGCGCAGCGAGCACTGCCGGGATGGTTCTCAGCAGAATCCAGATGTCCAGCCCTATGGAGCGGTGGCGGATGTATTCGAGATCGAGCCGGACGATCTTGTCAAAGGTCAGGCCGCTGCGCCCCGAAACCTGGGGCAGGCCGGTCATACCGGGCACAGCGTACAGGCGCTGCCGCTGGTAGGGCGTGTACTGTTCGACCTCGTAGGGCACCACTGGTCTGGGGCCCACCAGGCTCATTTCCCCGCGCAGCACATTCACCAACTGCGGCAGCTCATCGAGGCTGGTCTTGCGCAGCCATCTGCCCAGCGGCGTGATGCGCACGTCGCCCACCACCTTGTACACCGACTGGCGGGCCTGGCCGTTGACAAAGCGCCTGGCCAGCCGCTGATGCACCGTCTGGTCGCAGCCGTTGTACATCGAGCGGAACTTGAGCATGGTAAAGTGGCGGCCGTTGAGCCCCACCCGCGTCTGGCGGAACAGGGCCGGACCGGGCGAACCGAGGCGGATGGCCACGGCGATGAGCAGAATCAGCGGCGAGAGCAGAGCCAGCAGCAGGCTGGCCAGGAGCAGATCCATCGCCCGCTTGACTGCCGGATAGTAGGAGAGCCGGGGCAGGGCGAGCAGCGACGGACCAGCAGTCTCTATGCTGATCCTCGACCAGGTGATGGGCTTGGTCTTGACCTCGATCAACGCCGTCCTCCCAACAGGGTCTCTACCACGTCTGCACCTGCTGCCAGTCTAGCCAGTCGAGTTGTAAAGTCGATGAAAAGGCCGGCCCGCGGAGTTAACAGTTCTTTCATCTAGCGGGGAAAGAGAACCGCCCCTCGCGGGAGGCGAGGGGCGGAAGTGAAAGCGGCGAAAGGGGCCGGCCGGCTAGTGCACCCAGAGCTCGACGTCGTCGACGAACACCACCGCTGCCTGGCCCAGGCCGTCGTTGCGCACGCCCAGGTGGATCTTGACCGTCTGACCGGCAAAGCTGGTCAGGTCATAGAACACGGTGTGCCAGCTCGGCTCGAATTCCTGCCAGCGCCAGCACTGCCGCGCCACATCGGTGAGCGGATCCAGCACGCAGAGGTAGATCTCGTCCGTGTCGGGCCACCCCATCTGCGGCCAGTAGCGGAACGAAAGCTCGGCATAGGTCACCCACGAGGGGATGGTCACCGTCTGCTGCACCGAGGAGTAGCTGTAGACATTGCCCGCATCACCGGCACCCAGTCGCATCGAGCGGCGGCCGGTGTAGGCTATCTGCTCCGTGTAGCCGGCCGGTGAGACGGTCTGCGGAATCACCCAGCCATCGTCCGACTCAAAGCCGGGGTTGACCAGGAGCTGCCACGGGCCGACGGACGGCGTCTCGGTGGGTGTCGGCACGCGCACGGTCGGCGTCGCCGTGGCCGTCGGGGTGGGTTCCGGCGGGGCGATGTAAAAGCCGCGCATCACGAGGGCCATCACCACGCCGCGGAAGGACGGCGTCTCGGTGGGCGTCGGCGAGCGCTGTGTGGTGGGCGTAAAGGTGGGCCTGGGGGTCCAGGTGGAGTAGGGCGTGTTGGTTGGCCCGGGCGTGCGGGTCATCGTCGGCGTGCGCGTGAGGGTCGGCGTGCGCGTATCGGTGCGCGTGGGCGTCAGGGTGCGCGTCGGTGTGCAGGTGGGCGTCAGTGTGTCGGTCGGCGTATGAGTCTGGGTCGGCGTTGCGCTGGCCGTCGGCGTCTCGGTGGGAGTCAGGCTGGGCGTCGCCGTCGGCGTGGGCGTGTCCGTTGGCGTATCGGTCGGCGTTGCGGTGGGCGTGCGGGTTGGCGTCAGCGTGTGCGTGGGGCTGGCGGTAGGCGTCGCGGTATCGGTTGGCGTGTGCGTCGGCGTGTTGGTCGGACTGGTCGTGGGCGTCGGTGTGTTCGTCGGCGTATCGGTCGGCGTATGAGTTGGCGTGTGGCTGGGCGACGCGGTTGGCGTCGGCGTGTCGGTTGGCGTGTGCGTAGGTGTGTGGGTCGACGTGTTCGACGGGCTGGCCGTGGGCGTCGGCGTGTTGGTTGGCGTGTGCGTCGG
>MWCV01000107.1 GCA_002070215.1 Chloroflexi bacterium ADurb.Bin180
GAGGCGGATATGATCCGGGCAGTGGAGGAGCTGAGGTGAGGCGGGCGGAGCGCGCCCGGCAGGCGCTGTTCTGCATCACCGAGCACTGTCAGGCGGGGATGATAAAAGGGCGGCAGTTGGTTGGTCTGTGCATCCTGCTGTATCAAAGCCTCGATGCCAGCCAGCCAGTCGCCCATGGTCACGACCTCTGCCAGCGCCAGCGCGGCATAGTATGAGATGATCCCGCGCGGCGCGGCCGGATGTGTGGGGGGCAGGTTGTGGGCGCGACAGGCCAGCTCCGCGCCCGGCAATGCCTGCATCACCAGCGCCGCTGTGTGGGCAGGCGCACGGCCTGTCAGCAGATTGCTGTGTCAGAGGTCAGGCAGCAGCGTCAGATCAACTCCGACCGGCAGCGGCTGCGCGGCGAAAAAATCCTCCCAGAGAAGATGACCGTCGTCGGCGTAATCCTCATTCTCCGTGAAGAGCAGACCAGGCCGGGCATTCTCCGCCGACTCGCCCTGAATGAAGCCGTGGCCGCTGACGTGGAGGAAGACCGAACCGCCGGTCCAGGGGGCTACACGCCGGCTGGCTGCGTGCAGGAACGCCGTCACCAGGGAGCGGTCCAGCCGGCCATGCAGACAGAGGATCTGGTCAGCCAGGAGACCGCGCGCCAGCAACCCGTCGACCATGGCAGCCTGGTCGCGTAGCATGGCGATCTCACCGGACTGTGGCGCGGCGATGAGGAGGGCGAGATAGTTGGAACGGCTGGACAGCGGCATGGTTTGTTTTCTCGCAGAAGGTCTTTGACAACCAGTTTACCGACCTACGGGCAGTGGTCACGACCGCGACAGCGGTGGTTTCGGTGACCGCGCTACACGGCCAGCGGCGCCAGGTTCAGCTTCAGACCTTTCGCCGCCTGCGCCGACCTACCAACTCGGTGATTACGTAGAGTGCATAGAGTACCACCGCAGCGCCACCAACAAAGTCGATGATCTGGGATAGGACAGCGCTTGGATATGAAATGACAAAGGCCAGTAACCCCAGTCCTGTGGCGGACAGAAAAGTCACCCTGACCGCCACGACCGGATTCTCGACGGCCCAGCTGACGTACCTTCCAACCAGAATCGCCAGGCTAAGCACTATTCCGCTGAAGATGATCACCAGGGTGATGTCGGTTACAAAGACTACGTTGGAGACTGCACTTGTCTTGTACTGCAAGAATAAGTGCTGGAAAGCCAGTCGCTCAGGTATTTGGCTATCGACCAAAGCCATAATCTCTGGAGGATATGCTCCGAGCAATAGCGTTCCAAGAGGCCAAAGCAAGAGCGATACACCCCCAACTGCTATCGTCATAACGCGGACGCCAAGCTTCTGAAGGGTATGTGCCAGAAAAGTAAAAAGAACCGGCGTTAAGATTGCCGTCTGAGCCACAATAAGAACTGTCAGTAGTAAACTGTCCTTGTAGAGATCAAGCCCCATTCCTTGGTACATCTCAGCAAGGTTTTTAGTGCCCCACAGGATTCCTACGATGACAGTAGCACTTAACGCCCAAATGCTACCAATCAATGCGATGGAAACTGGAGATGTCAGAGCAATCCGTTTCGGCTCGGGCTTTGGCTCTTGTGGTAGTTGATTCAGGTAGTGCGCTTTAGCGACTTCACCGTTTGAAGTGCAAGTGACCTCGCAGTACCTGCTTTGGCCATGGTCACGACTCAAGATTTCGATGATGACACGAAGATGGCTTTGGCCCAATCTGTGGGCCTTCCAAATGATTACTCTGGCCATGTCAACTTTTAGCACCTTCCCTGTGCGATTGCCATCATAGTCCGTTTCGTAGTTCACTAAGTGTAGGCCAAGCATATCTGATAGCTGCCGGACCAATGTACTACGTGAGTCGTGATCCAATATGTCTGATGCCTCCGCTACATCGGACGGATTGGTAACAATACTCGGCTTCTGATGGCGCGCAAACCAGGGCGTGAGGTATTCGAGGATCAACAGAGTAATGCCAACTATGGCACTGGGCACTATACTTAGGAGAATCTGAAGTGTGTTCTTAACTTGCGTTCCTAACAGTTGGGCGATTATGACCAATGTGTGGCATAATCTCAACCGATGGAGGAACACAGCATGTCACTTGCACCAGAGATCAAAATTGCTGAGCAACGGCTCAGCGTGCTGGAACTGGCGAAGGCGCTGGGCAACGTCTCAGCGGCCTGCAGACAGCGTGGCATCTCACGCACCCAGTTCTACGAGTACAAACGACGCTTTCAGACACACGGCATCGAAGGCCTGGTGGATCTGCCACCGGTGGCTCATTCTCATCCGGCGACGACACCACCGGAGGTCGAGCAGCGGATCCTGGAGCTCAGCCTGGCACATCCGGCTTGGGGTTGCAACCGGCTGGAAGCCGAACTGAAGTTAGAAGGGATTAGCCTCAGTGCGATAACGATCCAGAAGATCCTCAACCGCAACGAGATGGGCAGCCGGTACGACCGCTGGCTGCTGCTGGAACAAAAACACAGCCAGCAGCTCATCGAGCTGAACGGTGAGCAGGTGGCGTTCATCGAGAAGCACAACCCGGCCTTTCGTGAGCGGCACGTGGAGAGCGCTGCGCCGGGCGAGCTCTTGTGCCAGGACACCTTCTTTGTAGGCCATCTCAAAGGTGTTGGCAAGGTGTACCTGCATACGGTGGTGGATGCCTATTGCAGCTATGCCTTTGGCTTTCTACACACCTCAAAGCAGGCCGAGGCTGCCGCCGCTGTGCTGCACAACGACGTGCTGCCCTTCTACCGGTCGAAAGCGCTGCCGGTGCAGGCGATGCTGACCGACAATGGCCGGGAGTTCTGTGGCAAGGACGATCATCCGTATGAACTGTACCTGGCGTTGAACGACCTCGAACATCGCCGCACCCGGGTACGCCGGCCACAGACCAATGGCTTTGTGGAACGTTTCCACCGCACAGTGCTGGACGAATTCTTCCGCAGCGCTTTCCGCACCAAGCTCTATGAGACAGTCGAAGCACTGCAGACCGATCTGGACATCTGGCTGCACAGCTACAACTACCAACGCCCTCATCAAGGCTATCGCAACCTGGGCAAGCGACCCTTTGAGCGTATCGACCAGTACCTGCTGGAGCAGCACAGTGCCTCATCTGCGCCGACCCCGCCAGTGCTGACCGGGGATCAGCCCGGCGCACAGGCGCTGTCAAGGGCGCAGAGCGTAGCGTCCCTTGACAGCGCCGAGCACCGGGCTACAAGCGACCCGGTCACTGGCGGGAACGGCAGCTCCGCTGAGGTTGTCAAGGTTCGACGAGCTAGAGAAAAAACCAAACCGACTGTTCGGGA
>MWCV01000108.1 GCA_002070215.1 Chloroflexi bacterium ADurb.Bin180
TGGCACTACCAAGCACAGGCGCCAGAGTGCTCCCATCTCTCGCCCGCTTTTTCCACACTCTCTGCGAAGGCATTTGACCGGCGGCCTGGCTGAACATAGAATGGTGCGCACTGCGACGGTCTACTCCGTCGTTACACTGCATCTCACAGAGGTGGAAACGATGAACCCCAAGGCGATGCACAAGATCTCTTACGGAATGTATATCGTCAGCTCGGTCAAATCCGGCCAGTTCAACGGCCAGATCGCCAACACTGCATTTCAGACGACCTCTGAACCGGCCATGATCGCGGTCTGCCTGAACAAACAGAACCTCACGCACGAGTTCGTACAGAGCAGCAAGGTCTTTGCCGTCTCCGTACTGTCGACCTCCACCCCCATTGAATTCATCGGCCGCTTTGGCTTCAAGTCGGGTCGTGATACACCCAAGTTCGACGGGGTGAATCATCGCTCTGGCGGTACCGGCGCCCCGATCGTGCTGGATCACACCATTGCCTTCGTCGAGGCCGAGGTAGTGGACACGATGGATGCCGGGACGCACACCGTGTTCCTGGGCAAGGTAGTTGACGCCGACGTGCTCGATCCTGAAGCAGAGCCAATGACCTACGCCTACTACCACGCGGTCAAGGGCGGCAAGTCGCCCAAGACGGCACCGACCTATATCAAGGAAGAGCCCAAGAAGCAGGCCAAAGCGGGCGACAAGTGGGAGTGCACGGTCTGCGGCTATGTGTACGATCCAGCGGTGGGCGACCCGGACGGTGGCATCAAGCCGGGCACGGCCTTTGAGGACATCCCTGACGATTGGGTCTGCCCGGTGTGCGGTGCGGCCAAGAGCGAGTTCAAGAAGCTCACCTAGTAGCGGAGTCTGGATCGTGCGCTCCCCGGGTTCACCGGGGGATCGTTTGCCCGGCGAACCAGCGCAGACGGGTGCAGGGATTGGTATTGAGGTCTTGAGGCGGTCTTTAGGGTCGCCCGAAGGTTGATCGTTCAAGGAGGTGAAAACAGGACCAACACGTTCATGATCGCCGTGGGGAGTGGCGCACCGGCGGCAGTAGACCTGCAGCTGACGAGGTGGAGGTTCTCCGACGCAAGGCGGAGCTAATCTCGCAGGAGCGTGGCGGGAGAAAATCGAGAGATCAGCGGAAGCCTCCGGGGAAGGTCATTTCCCCTTCTCTCTCCATCAAGAACAGAAGCAGTCTCACAACGCCAGCGGGCGACCGCCGGGACAAGAGGGCTGTCTTAACCAGACGTGGGAACGGCCCAGTCTTGCACTCGCGGCACCAATTCCGCGCCGGATGCGAGCAGGGGGCCTCGTTCCCACCTACACTCGTGCATTGGAGGGGAATCCATGTGTGGTATCGTTGGCTACATCGGCCAGAAGGAAGCTGGTCCGGTAGTGTTGGACGGCCTGCGCCGTCTCGAGTACCGGGGCTATGACTCGGCTGGCGTGGCGGTCCTTCAGGGTGGCCAGATCTGTCTGCGCCGCTCCGTGGGCAAGATCGCGAACCTCGCCCGTTTGCTACAGGATCAGCCCGTCAGCGGCTGTGTGGGGATTGGCCATACCCGCTGGGCCACCCACGGCGCTGTGACCGAGGGCAACACCCACCCCCATACCGATTGCCACGGCGAGATCGTGGTCATTCAGAATGGGATTGTCGAGAACTATCGTGCCCTCAAGGAAGAGCTGCTGGCCGCAGGGCATACCTTTCGCTCCCAGACCGATACCGAGGTCATTGTGCACCTGGTTGAGCAGTACCGTCGCGAGACGGGCGACCTGGTGACAGCAGTGCGCCAGGCCCTGAAGCGGCTCTCCGGAGCCAGTGCCGTTGTCGTGTTGAGCGCGCTCGACCCCGGAAAGATCGTCGCTGCGCGGCTGGGTAATGCGGGAGGTATCGTGGTCGGCTATGGCGAGGGTGAGATGCTACTGGCTTCAGACATGCCGGCCATACTCGATCACACGCAGCGCGTGAGTTTTGTCGAGGATCGCGAACTAGTAGCGGTCAGTGCCACCGGGGCGCAGTTCGGGACTCTGGAGGGCGCCGAGCTGCACAAGGAGATCCGGGTGATCCCCTGGGATCCCGTGTCTGTGGCCAAAGAGGGTTACAGGCATTTTATGCTCAAGGAGATGCTCGAGCAGCCTCGTTCCGTCACAGATGTCATCCGCGGCCGTCTGGATATCGAAACCGCTCGTGTCGAATTGGAGGGCATGGGGGCATTCAGCTGCGAGCGGGTGCGACGGCTAAAGCGTATCTACTGTGTTGCTTGCGGCTCGGCCTGGCACGCGGCATTGGTCAGCAAGTTTCTCATCGAGGGCGTGGGCGGTGTACCGGTTGAGGTCGACTATGGCTCCGAGTTCCGCTACCGCCAGCCACTCCTGAACCCCGATGAGGATGCAGTGCTGGTCATTAGCCAGTCCGGTGAGACGGTGGACACCCTGGCGGCGATGGAAGAAGCGCGCACGCGGGGCGTGCCCTGCCTGGGCATCACCAATGTCATTGGCAGTCAGTTGGCCCGACTGTCCGACGGCGTTATCTACCTCAACGCGGGGCCAGAGGTCGGGGTAGCGTCCACCAAAGCTTTCACCTCGATGATCGTGGCGGCCTATATGCTGGGCATCTATCTGGGCCAGGAGCGGAGCGCCCTTCAGCGAGGAGCGCGCGAATCGCTGCTACAGCAACTGGTCGAGCTACCTAGGCTGGTGGGGCGCGTGCTCGAGAACGTGCACGAGTTTGAGGAACTGGCTGGGCGGTTCTTCAAACACCGCGACCTCCTATATCTGGGGCGCGGCATCAACTACCCAATCGCCCTCGAGGGAGCACTCAAACTCAAAGAGCTGTCATACATCCACGCCGAAGGCTATCCGGCTGGGGAAATGAAGCACGGACCCATCGCGCTGATCGATGAGAACATGCCCGTGGTCGCAGTGGCGGTGCGAGACAACGTGCGCGACAAGATGATGAGCAACATCGAGCAAGTGCGCGTTCGCGGGGGGGCGGTCATCGCCATCGCCACAGAAGGCGACCAGGAAGTGGCTGAGAAGGCCAACTACACCCTATTGGTCCCGCGTGTCTCTCCCTGGCTCACTCCCGTGTTGACGGCAATCCCCATGCAGTTCCTCGCCTACTACATCGCCGTTCGCCTTGGCTGTGACGTCGATCAGCCCCGCAACCTGGCCAAATCCGTGACTGTTGAGTAGATTCTCCATTAATCCCCGGGGGCAGGCGCAACGCCTGCCTGCTTTTTGTGTTGTATAGCGTGTCCAATCAAATGATAATGTCACTGGGCGGTGATCGTTCGGTCAAATGATAATGTCACCGGGGGCGCCGCTC
>MWCV01000109.1 GCA_002070215.1 Chloroflexi bacterium ADurb.Bin180
GAGGCCCGAGGCCACCCGGCCCCAGTCGGTCTCGTCGGCACCCAGCATCGGCACCAGTAGCAGCATCGGCACTACGGCGATGTCCTGGAAGATCAGCAGACTGATGCTGAAGCGCCCGTAGGGTGTATTGGTGTCGCCGTGCTCCTCCTGGAGCTTGAGGACAATGGCCGTCGAACTCAGAGCCGCCAAAAAGCCGTAGAAGGCGCCCTGAGCGGCGGGCAGGCCGCTGTACCGGCAATAGAGCATCACCGCGCCGGTGGTGAGCAGCACCTGCAGCGACCCGGCTCCCAGTACCCAGGCTCGGAGTTTCAGAACCTCCTGGATGGAGAACTTCAGCCCGATGGTGAACAGGAGCAGGACGATGCCCAACTCGGCCAGCAGATCCACGGTCTCGCGGTCGGCGATCAGCCCCAGGCCGCCGGGGCCGATGACGCTACCGGCAACCAGAAACCCCACCACCGGCGGGACCTTCAGTCGCCGCAGGACGCAGACCACCAGCAGCGAGATGACGATGATAACCAGCAACTCGCTGAGCAAGGGGAACTCGTGCATGGGGCCCTACTTCGACCAGCGCCGGTGACGGTCCTTCCGCGGGCCTGTACGGAAGTCGCAGCAGACCGCTCGGTCGCCAATGCGCGCGCCATGCCGTAGCCAGGCGAACATGCTGGGGCCTCCCCCCGCTTGCAGGCGGACCGAGGGGGGTGTTCGCCGTTCGGGGGTGGGCGCCAACGGCGGGACCCCTCCCCGGCCCTCCCCGCAGGCGGCTGACATTTGCCCACGCTTGACACCGTGGGCATTGCCGGGTAGTCTGGGGGGCATGGAAATCTTCGGCCAGTGGTTCAGCAGCGACGTCGTAGAGCGGATCCGCCAGCGAGTATCGGAGGACCCCGGAATATCACGCCGAGCGCTGTCGCTCGAGGTCTGTGAATGGCTGGACTGGCGCTCGATATCGGGCCGCCCCAAGGACCAGAGTTGCCGGAAGGCCCTGGCGGAACTGGACCGGCGCGGCATCATCAAGTTGCCGCCCTGTACCAAGGAGTATGCGTTCCAGAAGCGCAAAGAGCACCTGCCGTCCGCGGCGCCGCAGGTGGCGGAGGTCTCCTGCAGCTTGGCGGAGCTGGGTAAGGTGGAGCTGGTCCTGGTTACCAGCCGGTACAGCAAGTTTTCGCCGCTGTGGAACGACCTCATGGAGAGCTACCATCCTCTGGGCAAGGGCCCGCTGTGCGGGGCGCAGTTTCGGTACCTGATCCGCAGCGAGCACTACGGCTGGTTGGGCGGCCTGGCATTCAGCGCCAGCGCCCAACGGCTGGCCGCTCGCGACCGGTGGATCGGGTGGAGCGATGCGGCGCGGAAAGCCAACCTCATGTACGTGGTGTGCAACAGTCGGTTTCTGATCGTGCCCACGGTCAGAGTAGCTAATCTGGCTTCCCACGTGCTGGGGCAGGTCGCTGATCGCTTGGCCGATGATTGGGAGCCGCGCTACGGGTATCGTCCGGTGCTGATGGAGACCTTCGTGGACCCGGCCGTGCACAAGGGAACCAGCTATCAGGCGGCCAATTGGGAGTGCGTGGGCCGGACTGCAGGCCGCAAGACCCCCCATGCCAACGGGAAGGTATCGGGGAGCCCCAAGGAAGTGTACGTGTGCCCTTTGTGCAAGAATTGGCGGGCGGTGCTGTGCACAGAGCCAGAGCGCGAAGTCCGCGACCGTCCGGGCCTGGTCGGGGCCGCGGACTGGGTGGAAGAGGAGTTCGGTCGTGCAGAGCTGGGTGATAACCGGCTCAAGAAGCGCCTGTATACCATCGCCCGCGACGCGTACACTCACCCCCAAGCGCAGATCCCCGAGGCCTGCGAGGGGGTGGACGCCGATACGAGAGCGACGTACCGGTTCATGGCCAACAAACGCGTGGACATGCAGAAGCTCGTTGCCTCCCACACCGAGGCCACAGTGGAGCGGGTGCGGCAGCAACCGGTGGTGCTGGCGGTGCAGGACACCACTGCGCTGAACTACACCGAGCACGCCGCCCAGGGGATGGGCCCGATCAACACCAAGAGCGACGCCGCGGTGGGGCTGATCCTCCACGACACCATGGCTTTCACCCTCGATGGCACGCCGCTGGGCCTGCTGGATGCCCAATGCTGGACCCGCGATCCGGAGGCGGCCGGCAAACGCGAGCAGCGCAAGGACCTTCCCATCGAGCAGAAAGAGAGCATCAAGTGGCTCCGCAGCTATCGGGCGGTGGCGGCCGTTCAGAAGCTGTGCCCCGACACGACGTTAGTCAGCGTGGGGGACCGCGAGGCCGACATCTACGACCTGTTCGCCGAAGCTGCCGCCAACCCCGACGGCCCCGAGCTGCTGATCCGCGCCGAGAAGAGCCGCAACCGACAGGCCAAGTGCGATGCTGAGGTGGTCACCGAGCCGGCCGTTGAGGCGTCTTCCCAAGAGAAGCCCAAGCACCAGCCGTTGTGGGAGCACATGGCAGCAAAGGACCTGGCAGGGACCATCCAGATCGTGGTCCCTCGCCGCGGCGACCAACTGGCCAGGGAAGCCACGCTCGAACTGCGCGTGGCAGCCGTCGAACTCAAAGCCCCCAACCGCAGCAAGCTCCCACCATGCCGCGTGTGGGCGGTGCTGGCTCAGGAGACGGGCGCCGCCGCGAATGTCAAAGAGCCCGTGGAGTGGATGCTGCTCACAACCGTCCCCACCGAGGGTTTCGATGCAGGCGTGGAGCGCCTGAACTGGTACGTGCGGCGCTGGAGCATCGAAGTCTACCACCGCACCATCAAGAGCGGCACCCGCACCCAAGACCGCCGACTGACCACCGTAGAAGGCATCCAGAACTGTCTGGCCATCGACCTGGTGGTGGCATGGCGCGTGCACCTACTGGCCATGCAGGCCCGAGAGACACCGGACGTCTCCTGCGAAGGCCTCTTCGAGGAGATCGAGTGGCGAGTGCTGTGTGCCCACGCCCACCACGATCACGACCCCGAGTGCCCTCCCACTCTACGCCAAGCGGTACGATGGCTCGCAGCCCTCGGCGGGTTCCTGGGCCGCAAGTGCGACGGCGAACCGGGCAACACCACCATCTGGCGCGGCATAGACAGACTGTCGGCCATGGTCCAGGGGTACCTCCTCGCGCTGGAAGACATCCGCGCCCGGTACCCCCACTGGCCCCCACACCCACCACGGTCTTATGTGTGGGGAAGAGCCAGCC
>MWCV01000110.1 GCA_002070215.1 Chloroflexi bacterium ADurb.Bin180
CTCCTCCGCCACTGCCGAGGACCTGGTTGAAGCCTCGTCGGCCGGACAGTACGTCACGCTGCTTAATGTACGTGGTCTGGAGCAGCTCGAGACCGCGGTCATCGAGTGCTGGACTTCGCTTTGGTCACCACAGGCAGCGGCCTATCGCCGGAGACAGGGTCTACCTTCATCTGCTGCGATGGCCGTTCTGGTGCAAGAGATGGTGCCAGCGGAGGCAGCCGGCGTGGCCTTCTCCCATGGCCCCGGAAGCGGTGGTCACGATGTACTTATCGAAGCCGTGCGTGGCCTGGGCGAGGCCCTGGTCAGCGGGCAGGTCCAGCCAGACCGCTACACGGCATCCAGGGAGACGGGCGACGAGGCTGCCCCTCCGGTGCCGGGCAGGCAATGCACGAGGGCGGTGCTGTCGGATGCAGGCGGTCTGGCTGCCGTGGACGTAGCAGAAGCAGAGCGCGGGCAACGTGTGTTATCGGCTGAACAGGTACGCGGCATTGCTCGGGCAGTGATGAAACTAGAAGTGCACTTTGGTCAGGCTCAGGACATGGAGTGGGCCTGGGCAGGTGACCGCCTCTACGTGCTGCAATCGCGCCCCATCACAGCCCGGGAAGATTCCTTCTTCAATACCCCTCTGCCAGAGGACGACCGGGTCTGGACATCGGGTTTCCTGAATGAACGTTTCCCGGTGCCTGTGTCCCCCCTGGGATGGACTCTGATCAACGAGCTGCTGGAGCGGCTGGCGTTCCGCGAGCCGCTGCGCTACCTCGGTCTTGCCGGGGCGGAGAACCTGACCCTCACTAGGCTGTATCACGGCCATCCGTACGTGAACTTGTTCGTCTTCCAGACGCTCTACAAGGTATTTCCCGACCGGCTGCTACCGGAGGATGCCTACCGCTACTTTCCTCAAGGCCGAACGGAGCTACGCCACGATGTGGGGTACCCACGGTCGCTGGTGGACCCTCGTTTTCTGTGGTCGATGCTGCGTCACTTTGTGCCGGACCCGACGAGCTGGTCTCCCTGGCACAACTATCGCCGCTGGGGCCGGTTCGCCGAGGAACACGCGCGACGCCATACCGCCCTGGCCCAGGAGACCACGAACCTCATCGGAAGGGACGCGTCAGCGGGCGAGTTGTGGGAGGTGATTGGCCGCCTGCAAGAGCTGAATCAGGAGCTGCTGGCTCTGCACCGCTGGACGCTCACCTGCACCGATGTGGTCTACAGCCTGCAAAGGCGATTGGTACGGTCCTGGGCGAAGGACGTTGGCGCCCTGGAGGCAAGCATAGCCCTGGTCACTGGTCTCCCGAACCGCTCCGCCGAGATGGACCGCGCCGTGCATCACCTGGCGGCGCTGGACGAGAACAGCGCGGCCTTTAAGGTGGAGATGGATGCCTTCTTCCAGTCCTACGGGCACAGGTCCCTGTATCTGGACATCTATCACCCCCCGTTGTCCGCCCGTCCGGAGCAGGTCAGAGAGTGGGTGAGCAAGGTCCGTGCCGAGAGCACGAGGGCCCCGGTGCCTGGCTCGGCTCTTGCAGAACAAATGGAGCTGCTGAGGAGCTCGATCCAGCAGGGGTGGTCAGGCCGCCTGAAGTGGTGGACACTGCGGCATCTGCTGTCTCTGACGCGAGAGTACATGCCCCTGCGCGAAGACCAGAGGTACGCCTGGCAGAAGGTCCTGGCCCTGCAAAGGGAGCTCTTTCTGGCCATCGGCGCGCGGATGGTGCGCGCAGGAGCGCTGGAGAACTTGGAGCAGGTGTTCTTCTTGACCAAGTCAGAGGTAGCTGTCTGGGTGAAAGACGGTGGTCATCAAGAATTCGCCCGCGTTGCTGCTGGCCGCGAGCACGAATTCCAACGCCTCACAGCGGAGCACCAGACCGCTCCGGAGAGGTCCTACCCTCCGTTCCTGAGGGGTAATCGACCGCTGGTAGAGCACGCGGGTGCAGCCGGCACTGTGCTCCAGGGGCATGGGGTGAGCCCTGGCCGCGGGCGGGGCCGTGTGTTGATCCTGCACTCGGCTGCCGAACTGAGCCGGGTAAAAGCGGGCGACGTGCTCGTGGCGCCGGGAGTCGACTCGGCCTGGACGCCCGTATTTGGCCTGCTCAATGGGCTCGTCCTCGAGCACGGCGGCCAGCTCTCGCACGCGGCGGTCATTGCCCGGGAATACGGTCTGCCTGCCGTTGCAGGCATCGAGGGCGTCGCGTCTATCCTCAGAGACGGCGAGCCGGTTCTGGTTGACGGGACGCTGGGCGTGGTAGAACGAGCAGGAGCGGCTGAGGCGACTTAGGGTGCGGCCCTCTGGCGTGTATAATGGCGAGTCCGAGGATCCTGGAGGGAGTCAGTCGCGGGTGGCGAAGCGAGTTGAACTCTTGAGCTCAAGTGAGAAAATGACCCACGCCCTTGGCGTTGGTCTGGGTCAGGTTCTGCATGAGGGTGACCTGGTGTGCCTGCAAGGGGAACTGGGTTCGGGCAAGACGCACTTGACCAAAGGCATTGCCGCCGGGCTGGGCGTGACCGAACGCGTAACGAGTCCTACTTTCATTATCGTGAACGAGTATTCACTCGCCGAAAGACGGTTCAAGCTGTACCACGTCGACCTGTATCGTGTGGAGAGCCTCGCCGAAGCCAGGGCTACCGGTTTGGATGAGTACTGGTCGGGGAGCGATATTTGCGTCATTGAGTGGGCCGAGCGCGTCAGGGCGCTCTTGCCCGCCGACCGGCTCTGGGTGCATCTAGAGCATTGCAGCCCATCGTCCAGGAGGATGGCGTTTGAAGCCTGTGGCCCCAGGTCGATTGAACTGCTTGAGCGCTTTCAACCGGTGATGGCCAGAATGCTGGCGACCCGTGGTGTCGGCAGTGAGGCGTCGAGATGCTCCTAGCCATTGACACTACGACGCGCTTTTCTGGCATCGCTCTCTATGACGCCGGCGGGCTGAGGATGGAACAACTGTGGGAGACGGGCGACAACCACACCGTGGAGCTGGTGCCCTACATTGCGCGCGCCTGTGAGGCCCAGGGGCTAGTACCGGCCGGCCTGCAGGCAGTAGCGGCAGCGCTTGGCCCGGGGTCCTTTACCGGGGTGAGGGTAGGCCTGAGCGTGGCCAAGGGCATTGCCCTGGCTCTGCGTATCCCGGTTCTGGGAGTGTCGTCGCTGGATGCAACGGCCTATGCGCATCGGCGGGACCCGCTTCCCGTATGTGCGCTGGTGTCGGCCGGCAGG
>MWCV01000111.1 GCA_002070215.1 Chloroflexi bacterium ADurb.Bin180
GTCAGACAACCCGACCCGCTCCCCGAGGGGGGACAACTTGCACAACCTGTAGTTATGCACCCCTTGGTAATGCAGGATACAGAACATGGCACCCCGCAGTAAAACGCCGCTACGGGCACTACAGCGCCAATTGCGGGCACTCTAGCGACCAGGTCGACCAGGACCAGGACCCCCGCAGAATGGCGCTACAGCCAAGATACAGCCAACGCGACAGCATGGTCAACCGTTGGCACCCTTGGCAACCAAGACCTTATTGCACCATGAGCCGACCGGAGCGAACCGCCTCAAGCAACCCGCGTCCCTTGTCAGTCAGCACCGGGGAGGCAGTCCGACCGCTCCCCGGGACCAGATACCCACCTGCTATCAGGCCATCCCGGAGCCGGTCAAATTGCGTGCGGGTCAGCACCCCACCCCCGACCATGTCCGGTCGCGTCAAGGGATGCAGCTCCCCGGCCAGGACCCGCGCCGCCATCCGCTCAAGCGCCGCTTGCAAGGTCGGACCATCCAACCCGGGCACATTCGGGAGGCCATCGACCAGCGCCGCGACCGGGGACGTTATGTCATCGGGTCCGATTGCGAACGGGTCAGCCAGCTCCCGACGAACCACGCCCGCCGCTTGCAACTTGACCACCCAATCCAACCACTGCGTTTTGACGCGGTCGACCTCCCCCAAGGCTTGCGCCAACTGGTCCTCAGCATCACGCAGCGCAAGCGCCCGGACCTCAGCACCCGCAGCGCGCCGCGCCTCACGCAGCCAACCAGCGACCGCCCACGCAGCCACCCCAACCCCGACAATAGCCAAGACCGCGCCAATGATGACAGGCCACATGATGACCCTCCGGGAGCATAGCCAAGACATTGACAGACCAGCGCCAAAACGCAACCAGCGAACTTCCGACTATGTGCCTTATGTAAAGTAGCCCCGTTTTTGGCCCACTTTTGGCCCGCGTTTGGCAACCACTCATGCCCATGCTATGCAATCAGGGACCGCCTGTCAAGCCCCTGCTATCCCCTGATACCAGGACGCGGGGAGGCTTGTCGTCGACCTCCCCGCGTCCGTTTGCCCACCGTCTAAACGGTCACTTCATCAGCCCGGGACGTCGCGGCAGATTGTCAATTGCCTGGTCGACCAATCGCGGGTCAACGCCTGGACCCTCATGCTCCTGAAACACCGGTCCGAGGCCCGGATCAGCGTTGGGGGGACCCTCCGGCCTTGGATACTGTTTGATGCCATATTTCTCAGCAATGCGCGCGCTATCCAACTCAGTCAGCGGAGAGCGAATGTCGCTCATGATCGAACGCGCCTCATCGAGCGCCGCATCCCTGCGGTCGTCAGCCTCCCCACGTAGGATCTTGCCGAAATCGCCTTGGACCTCAAACGCGCGCGGGTCCCCACGCTTGACCGTCTGGTCAAGCAACCCGGGGATGATCTGCCTCCCAAGGTATGTCCCAACATCATCCTTGCGCGCGTCCGCGTGAAGATACCACGCCAACAGGTCAATTGCTCCCTTGCGCGCTAGCTCATCTGCGACCAGCTGACGCCGCGCCCCTACCTCAGCCCATTGTGCAGGGGTCCGAGGGTCCCCAGCGTGCATCACCTCATCATGCAGCGCGTCAGCCGCTTGCAGCGCCCGGTCATAGACCTCCTCTGCGTCAGCCCGAAAGCCCCGCATGTCCCGGTCAAGCGCCGCTTGCAGCTTGTGCAACTTGTGGTCAACATCCGCTTGCAGGATGCTGGCCTTTTGCGCCCGCGCCTGATAGTCCGGCCATTCCTCTACCTCACGCATCTCCGACCAGAACCGCCCCATAAGGTCGCGTTTGGCTTGCTCATACTCCGCATTGCGCGCGCGCATCTTCGCCCGAATGTCAGCCAACTCCGTTGTCTCACTCATGCCACACCCCCTTTGATAGTTTTCGCACCCACCGACCACCACGTCACAGACCACAATCCCAGGGATTGTGACGCTTGCGCCGTTCCTGTAGCAGGTCAGCCAGCTCCCCGAGGCCCGCCGCGCGCCATTGCAGCGCCCGGTCCAGAACCAGCGTTGCGGCCCGAACGCGCGCCGCTGGGGAGGCCTGCGGATCCCGCATTGCAGCGACCAGGACGTCACGCGCCTCCATTGCATCCCGAGCCAGCGCCCGCCCAACGTCGCCAATAGCGTTTGCGGTCGCCTCCCGCATCACGTCACGGACCGCCACCACCTCATTGAGCCAGCGCCGCCCGGTCCGCTCCGACACCTCAGCCGCCGTTGCCGCATCCGTGACGGTCGACCCACCGACCAGCGCCGCGACAAACACCCCTTGCGGTCCGGTCAATAGGTCATCGGCTGCCTCAGCATGCGAGGCCTCCCCCCGGTCGATCTTCACCCGCGTTGCTGCCTTTGTCATTGCGTCCCTCCCTGACAGATTCGGACAGAATCGGACATTCCACCTACTCCCGCAACGTCAAGCCCGCGACCCTCACGGCCCGATGTTGGATTGCGCCATAGCGCGCGTGATACTCCGACAGGGTCAACAGCTCCCCACGAACCCACGCGCCATCATCACCGACCAGGACCACCGGCACCCCGGCCATTCGAGGCTTGACCAGCTCCCGAACGTAACCGGGCAATTCGTCTAGCTTCATCGCCTCACCCCCCTTCACTGGTCGCCTTGCATAGGATCCCCGGGGACGCTCCCGCTCCCCGGACCCCAAGGGGGGACAATGACGCTGTAAAGCGCGTCATTGCCCCGCGCATCACTTCACCCTTTCAACCGTCCCCGTTGTGACGGTCATCGACCGACTGACCAGGTCCGCAGCATCGCCGGTCAGATCATGAGCAAACTCAGCCATCGCAGCCAACAGCCGATGCCGCAACCAGGTCGACGCCGCCGAACGCTCCCGGAGCGCCCGTTCCATTCGAGCAATGTCGCCCAACGTCCCCTCAAGCTCAAACGTGACCTTCACCACACCCCGAGGCCCCGCATCATGCGCACTCATTGCCCACCTCCCCCACCTGGTCAGCCGCCGCCTCCCGGTCATCATTCCAGGACCCGCGTTGCACTCCCAAGATTGACAGATATTGCCAGACCACTTGACGCGACCCGAACGCCGCGACCGTCAACAGCTCACCACGCTTGCCAGCCCTGACCACCCGCGCCCACTGGTCACGCGACAGAACCGCAAGCGGACCC
>MWCV01000112.1 GCA_002070215.1 Chloroflexi bacterium ADurb.Bin180
ACCAGTGTACCCGCCGCACCAGGCCTGGGCCTACTCCTGCTCCAACGGTACGTGGCGGCTGGAGCTGCCTGGGGGAGCAGAACCGGCCCTGCAGCTACTCGGTCTGCCCGTGCACCTCACGGTCCAAGCCATCACCCTACGGCGACCGACAGCGACGGCTTTGCCGCCGAGAGCAGTGTGACGCTGGTGGCGGGATCGAGAGTGTACCTGCCGGTGATGGGACGCGGGCCGTAGGCGGCGACGTGATAGAAACGGGGGCTGTCCCGCCATGCTGTGGACGGCCCCCACAAGCTCTGGACTAGGGAGCCGGCCTCTCGCCAACGAACACGCCGGGGCCGCCCAGGTACAGCCGCTGCACGCCATTGAGGTTGGTCACAGTTAGCCTGCCCGGCATGACCTCCATGTCGTTCCATTGGAAACCCGAGAAGCCGTACCGTGCCCAGGAGGCACCGCCATCGGTGCTCAAGTCAAAAACCTTCAAGCCCACGTTGTAGACCCACTCCGGGCGCAACGGGTCCAGCGCCACGTCGCCTCCCGCCACCCTGCCCTCGCGTAGAATCGCCCAGGTCCTGCCGCCATCGGTGCTCTTGACGACCGGCCCGCCCGCCGCATAGACCACCTGCGGGTGCGCGGGATCAAAGGCCACCGTACGGAAGCTGCCCGGGCTAAAGGTCCTCTCCCAGGTCAGACCTCGATCGCTGCTGTACCACAGGGCACCGACACGGTCGCCTGCCGGCGTGGTCCAGTCCGCGGCGGCCACCAGGACGCTATCGTCCGATGGCTGCACGGCCAGGCATTGCACGCGATAGCTGCCCGCTGGCCCGGCGAGCTGGGTGAAGGTGCGGCCTCCGTCCGCGCTGCGCAGAAGAGCGGCGTGGTCCTGCCACTCGACGCGATCCTGCCCTCCCGCGTACACCACCCGCGGACTGGAAGGGCTGAAGGCAATGGTGCGTATCCCCGGAGGGCTGTTGCGGTAGCCAGCCGTGAGCGTCACGCTCACGGGGATCCAGCTCGAGCCGTCGTCCTCGCTGCGCAGGAGGGAGGCCGAAGGGTGCCCGATCAGTCCGGCCAGAGCTCTCTGCCGGTCGCTCGGGTCGATGGCCACGGCGTACCACCCCGCCCCCGTCCCGATTTGCGACCAGGTGGCGCCGTCGTCGGTGGTGGCGAAGCCGCCCAGAGCCCCGCCGGCGACGAAGAACCTGGCGTTGTCCCCGGGGTCGACGGCCATTTGCTGTGGCACCACCACCGTGCGCATACCAGCCGATGACCTCCTCCACGTCACGCCAAAATCATCGCTGACATACACGCCCTCCCGGTCCGTGCCCGCGTACACCCTTCCGGGAATTGACGGGTCCGCCAGCAGCGCACGGATGGCACCGGCACTGGAGGGCAGCGAGCCGGCCTTCTCCCACTCCACGCTGGCCGACGAGCGGGCGCGGTGCACCGAAACCGCGGTGGCGGCGTAGAGCTGGCCGCCAGAGCCCGCCGAAGCATACAAGCCGGCCCTGTCGTAGCACCTTTCCCAGTTGCGGCCGCCGTCCCGGCTGCACCAGAGCAGCCCCTCGTCCCAGCCGTCGTAGAACCGGCGCTCGCGGCGCCTTCCCGACTGGCCGTCGCGCGCCTCCGCGCCGGCATAGAGAAGGGTGGGCGTCAACGGGTCGAACTGCAGCGTGGTGAAGGCCGCGACCTCGGTCGAGCTGGAGATACGGGTCCAGTTCGTCCCGCCGTCGTCGCTGCGGTAGATGACGCCCACGCTGCGGTCCTCGAGCACGACCGCCCCTGCGGCCAGAACCGTGGTGTGCTGTGTTGGGTCGATAGCCAGAGCGCGAAACTCGCTTTCACCTGCCCCGGAGCAGGTTTGCGCCGTCTTGAGAACCTGAGTCCACGATGCGCCCCCGTCGTCGCTGCGCAGGATGAGACCGCTGTAGCAGTCCATGCTGTTATTGGCCTGCCAGCCAGCGGCCAGAACCGTCAGCGGGGAAACCGGGTCAATGGCCACGGTCCGCAGCCCGTACCAGCCCGGAGCCATCCACGTGCTGGTAAAGGTCACCGTCCAGTACAGGCCGCCATCGTGGCTCACCGCGACCAGGTCCATGTTCCAGCCGCCCGCCCCTACGGCAATGACCTCATCGCCCTGCACGGCCAGGCCGCGCAGGTCCCACAGCGAGGTGAACACGGTCCGCCAGGTGGCCCCGCCATCCGTGCTCCGCAGCACGTGAGAGTAGGCGGTGTAGCCCAGGCCCACTCCTCCATCGGCATTGCTCATGCCATTGATGGCAAAGAGGGTTCCCGAGACGTCGTTCCGCGCGGCAAGGGCCATCACCTGTCCGCCTTCCACCGTCGGCCCCCAGACCGGATTCACCCACGAGCGGTCGGGCGGCGGCGGGTCGCTCAGACCAAAGTCGCAGCCACTCACCGATGCCCCGGGCTCACGCGACTTGGCCGGGGTGATGCCCGCCGGGTACCCGAGCTTGTCCGGGTCGTAGTAGCCGGTGGGGTCGGGCCAGTCCACCACGCCATTGTCGTTGGCGTCGAGCCAGGCGTGCACGCTGAAGGAGTTGGCCATCACCGGCAGGGTGTAGGCTCCTCCGCAGGCCAGACAACTGGTCTCGGCGAGCATCTGTCGGCCCTCGGGGCCGCCCATCGCGCGCACGGTCAGCCAGTGCTGGTTGCTCTGGCGGCCGCTGTAGTGGATGGTGCCTCTCACCGTGGCTGAGGGAGGGTCGTGCAGGGCGATGGTGCCGGCGTTCCCTTGTCCGCCGCGGGGCACGGCGAGGGTGTCTGGTTGACCGTCGCCATTCGTGTCGTACCACGCCACGAGGTCGTAGGGCAAGGGCTCACCGGGGTGCTCGGTCGGGTTGAGCCAGACGCGCAGGTAGAAATCGCCCTCGGTGAGACCGCCGAAGGCATAGTCCCCGCTGGCCGTGGTCCAGAGCGTGCTGGTCACGCACTGCCCGCCAAGGCGGCGAAAGAGCTGTACCAGGATGTGTCCCTGACCGAGCCAGCGCCCGTCGTACTCCACGCGCCCGGTCAGCGTACCGGGCCCGGGTAGAGTGGGCTCTGGCGTGGGGGTGGGTATCGGCGGCT
>MWCV01000113.1 GCA_002070215.1 Chloroflexi bacterium ADurb.Bin180
AGCACGTGCGGGTCTTTGACCTGCCGGTGTGCGATTTCAGCGCATTGGAGGCCCTGCCGCACACCGAGATTATCAAGGGCGACATCGGCGACCCGGCGACCGTGCGCCGCGCCGTCGAGGGGGTGGATGCCGTCCTTCACCTCGCGGCGCTCCTGCCGCTGGCCAGCGAGCGGGACCGCAACCTGACCTTTGCCGTGAACGTCACCGGCACGCAGCGCGTGGTCGAAGCCATCCAGGCCACGGGCAACCATGCCCGGCTGGTCTTTTCGTCCACCGTGGCCACCTACGGCAACACCATGGACGAGCTGCCGCCGCTCAAGGTGAGCCACTCCCAGGACCCGGTCGACATCTACGGCGAGAGCAAGATCGCGGCCGAGCGGGCCATCATGGACTCGGGCATCCCCTACACCATCCTGCGCATCACGGCCATCTCCATCCCGGCGCTGCTGGACCCGCCCGAGATCTATCCGTTCATGCACGACCAGCGCGTCGAGCTGATCAATCGCGCCGACGTGGTCACCGCGCTGCTGGCGACGGTGCAGCAGGGCACGGCGCCGAGCAAGGTGTACAATATCTCCGGCGGGCCCACCTGGCAAATGCGCGGCCACCAGTACGTGGAGGCGGTGTTCCGGGTCATGGACATCCCGATCGAGGATGCGAACCATCGCCAGACGCCGTGGTGGAGCGATTGGTACGATACGGCCGAGTCGGAGGCGGCGCTGCACTACCAGAACACGACCTTTGACGAGTTCCTGGCCCTCCTCGACGCCGCCGTGCGCGAAGCGCTGAAGCTGTGAGCAAGGAGGTAGCTTGACGTGCAAGAGGGCTCGAACGCGTTCGTCCACCTGAAATACCACGGCGCGCGGGATCCGGGCCTGCCGCCGGACCCCAGCCTGCGCAAGCCGGTGACCGTCGTCGCCGGGTTCCTGGGGGCGGGCAAGACGACGCTGCTCAACCACATGCTGGCCCAGCGCCTCGACGGTCGCACCGAGATCATCGTCCGCGAGTTCGGCGCCCTGGGCATCGACCAGGAGCTGATTGCCGCCGAGAGTGCGCACATCCAGCTCATCCTGGCGGCCAACCTGTTCGTCGATCCGCAGACTCGGCTTTTCTGGGGGCTGGAGAACCTGTACAGCCGCTGCGACAAGCTGGGCCTCAATCGCTACACGTGGCAGGACGTCGATTTCGACCGCGTCCTGCTGGAGAGCAGCGGCCTGGACCGGCCCGAGCACCTGGCCCAGCTCTTCTACCTGGACAAGCTGCGCGATCATTTCCGCCTCGATGCCGCGATCGTCGTCGTCGACGCCGAATACGGCGACCTCACACTGGACCAATACCGCTTGGCCCGCGAGCAGGCCGCTTTTGCGGACATCCTGCTGGTCAACAAGGCCGACCTGGCCGGCGACGCGACGATGAGCAGCCTGGAAGCCAGGCTGCGGCGCATCAATCCCCTGGCGCGCGTCTACCGCACCGAGTACACCGCGCTGCCCTGCGAGCAGGTCGTGGACGTGGGGCTGTTCGACGGCGTGCCGGGGTTCGACATCCTGTCCGGCCTGGAGGCCTCCAGTCCGGCCGAGCCGCCGGAGTCCCGAGCTCGCTCGGGCTGGCCGCAATCCACCGAGGGAGAGGGCAAATTGGACGATATCCAAAGCGTGGTGCTGACCGAGAGCCGGCCGCTGGACAAGGAAAAGCTGACCGCGTGGCTGCGCACGCTGTTCGACACGCGCGGCCTCGACATCCTGCGCAGCAAGGGCTTTCTGTGGTTCGCAGGCTCCGAGCACCGCTACGTCTTCCAGGGCGTTCGCCGGACCTTCCACTCCAAGGCGGACCGGCCCTGGCAGCCGGGCGAGGTGCGCAAGAGCACCATCGTCCTGATCGGGGAGCACCTCGACGACGGGCAGGCGCTGCAGGAGGGACTGAGCGCCTGCGTCGCGACCTCGTGAAGGATCTGCTTTGGCCCCGTGGGCGGGGCTGGGTCGTGGCTGCGTCTGGGGGGATCATAACACGAACAAAGGAGACAGGTAGCAGTGGCAGATGGTAGAGAGTTGATCGAAGAAGTCGTGGCCGTCCTGGGCGAGCTGCCCGAGCGGGTGGGGGCGGTCGAGGGACCGTACACAGCCGACCAACGGGCCGAGCTGGACGAGATTCTAGAGAGTGCGAACAAGTGGGCCGGCATGTGCCGCAAGAAGCAGTGGCTGCGCGGCGCGGAAGGGACGGGCATGGCCCAGGGCTGCCTGGACGCTGCCCGGCGGCTGCGCGGCTCGCTGGACCAGCCGACCGTGGCCATCGAGCATGCCGCCGATGTGGCGGCCCAGCTGGAGAGGCTGGCCCGGCTTCTCGCGACCAAGTCGACAGTGATGACCTAGGGTGAGCTAGACAAGCCCTCCGACTCATCGCGCTCCCCTGTGGACGGATGAGCGATACGGTGTGGGGAGCAATCCCCACGCCCGCCAGTGTGCAAAGGAGGCGGATGGCCCGGGCGCACGACAAGGCGCGCCGGGCTGGCGCGTCCTTTTTCGCTGGTTCGCGCCGGAAAGGAGAGGGACCATCGGCCGCATCAGGCACCAAAGCGGGAGTTGACCAAGCATCAACGAGCACGTTTCTCAAGATACGGTTCACAGGCACACAAGGGAGGGAACAATGGCTTCTGATGTGTTTTTCATGAACGACCGGGCCAACAGCCTGGCCGAAAGCATCAAGTTCAAGGCAGTCAAGGTCTTTCGCGATGCCGGGCTGGGCGAGCTGTTCAAGCCCGGCGATACGGTGGGCCTCAAGATCCACATGGGCGAGCACGGCTGCTCGCACCACCTGCGCTCATCGTGGGTGCTGTCGATCATCGACGAGATCAAGCGGCTGGGCGGCAAGCCGGTGGTGGTGGACTGCACGACCATCATCTTTGGCGACATGGCGTCGCGCGCCACCCGCAGCGACATGCTCAAGACTGCCGCCCGCCACGGCATGACCG
>MWCV01000114.1 GCA_002070215.1 Chloroflexi bacterium ADurb.Bin180
GGCCACCGGCGGCTTGTCCAGGCTGTCCAGCACGATGTTCGGATAGATCACCACGGCGGCGACCATGATCACCTGCAGCACGATGAAGGCGATCGCGCCGCTGTAGATCTGGTTGGTTGTCACCGCCGGAATCCGTTCGCCGGTGATGCGGTCGTTGTAGTCGCTCTTGGCGGCGACGCTGCGCAGGTAGAACAGGGCGAAGCCGAAGGGCGGGGTGAGGAAGGAGGTCTGCAGGTTCATGGCGATGATCACGCCGAACCAGATCAGGGCGTCGCTGCCGGCCGGCAGCAGGGCCGGCAGCAGTTTCTCCGCCACCGGTACCAGCAGCGGCACGACGATGAAGGCGATTTCGAAGAAGTCGATGAACATGCCGAGGATGAAGACCAGCAGGTTCACGACGATCAGGAAGCCCATCGCGCCGCCGGGCAGCTTGCTGAACAGATGCTCGATGAAGATGTGGCCGTCGGCGGCGTTGAAGGTGAAGGAAAATACCGTCGAGCCGATCAGGATGAAGAGCACGAAGACCGCCAGCTTGGTGGTGTTCTCCAGCGCCTGCCTGAGCAGGCCGAGGCTCAGGCCGCGGAGTCGGCGGCCCTGGCGCAGCAGGCCGCCGACCTGGCGCAGCAGCAGATCCAGATGCAGCAGCAGCAGGCAGTCTGGGAAGCCGTCCTGCGGATGCAGGCCCAGTTCGACGCCGCCGAGGACGCAAGGCAGGCCGAGTGGGAGGTGGACCGACTTCGCAGGCACCAGGAGAGAATGGAGGGCATCGAGCGGCACCAGGCCGAACTCCAGCAGGAACGGGAGAGGGCGAGGATCCTCCGCGAGCTGATGAAGCGCGACCCACCCGACTTCGGGCTCTAGAGGTCCGGCCGGAAACCCCCGTTTCTTGGGGGTTGGGGGCGGCGCTTGGGCGCCGCCACGGCGGCGGTTCAGCCCGGGCGGGAATCCCTTCACGGCCGGCCTTGATGGCTCCTACGGCGCCCACGGGGTGCCTGGGGGCGCCGAATGCGGGCTCAATAGTGGCAGAATACGTCTAGGACGCCTTCTTTTGTGTCTTTTTGTTGTCTGTCTCCTGCGTGGACTCACAGTGGTTCCATGTGCGCGTGAGGTTGGCCACGGTCGCTGTCAGGAGCAACTGCAGCCTGGCCTTCTTGCGTCCGACGTACCTGCTCTGGCGCATGCCCAGTTGTATCAGGCGGGCGATGTAGTGCTCCACCACTTGGCGCGTGCGAGTGTCCTGCTTGCCTTGCTCGGTGCGCTGGTAGGCACGGGCGGCTTGGAGCAGGGCCTCGTCCGGGTGGATGCTGATGGTGCGACCGCCGGTCTTGGACTTCACGCACTCGGAGCGTCTGGGGCAGGCAGCACAGAGGTCCGCTGGGAAGTAGAACCTCTTTGCTACGTGCTTGTTGTTCTTGACGTTCGCGCAGGTGCGGGTGGTGTGGCCCGCCGGGCAGGTGACGCAGCCATTGTCAAGGTCGATGATGAACTGGTCCTTTGACAACTGGCCTTGAGGGCGGCTGGGCACCTTGGCCACCAGCTTGCGCTTGGCGTCCGCGAACTCGCGGCGTGTGTTGCCATCGCCGTAGGCACAGTCGCCGATGGTCGTGTCCACCGGGCAGCCGGTGTTGGCCTCGGCGTCCTTCACCAGGTCCATGACACCGTGGTTGTCCGGCGCGTTTCCCGGGAGCACATCCAAGCCAACGGCGAGCCCGGTCTCGGTGTCCACCGCGATGCCCGCCTTGTGGCCATCAAACCGTGAGCTGGCGCTCTTGCGGCCATGGCGCATGTCTGGATCGTGCGCCGAAGGTATGCGATCCTTGGCAGTCTCCTCCTTGATGAAGGGCTTGCCGTTCTCGTCGGTATCCACGTCCTGGGCCAGCAGTTGGCAGAGAAGCTCTGAGGCTTCGCCGATCAGCAGGTACTCGGGCATGCCTGCGTTCAGCTCCGCACGTCTCTTGCCCGCCAGCACAAGCAGCCGCCGCGCATCGCCCACGATGCTGGCCAGCAGGGCGTCGCGTTCCGCCTGCTCGTCCCAGTTGATGGCCGCCTCACCCTTGATGCTGCCGGCGAAGAACCGCTTCAGGTCGTGGGCCGCCGCCCAGTCCTGGGGGTCGCACTCATCGGCCGCGGCCATGGCCCGCACCAGCTTCACGATGCCCGTGGCCAGCAGGTTGTAGGTGTCTTCTACGGCGCCCCTACCGAAGACCGGAGTGGTGTCCACGGCGACCGTGAGAGGCTTGTCTTTCAGAAGACCCAACCGTTTGGCCTCTTCGATGCTCGCCAGAAACACCGCTTCGCCATTCTCGGGGTGAAGCACCAACTGGCTGCGGAACAACTGCAGGGTGCTCTTGGCGAAAGGCTTGCTGCCAACCGGCACCCCAAGGGCTACACACCACCGGACGTCCCAGCTGGCTCGATGGACGGCCTCCTCATCAGACACGTCGTCGTGTACCTGCAGAAGAAGCGCTACAGCCAACAGGCTGGGAGGGACACTGGGACGCCCGTTGCCGGAGCAGTACAGTCCCTTGAAGTCCTCGTCCTTGAACAGACGCGCCCGATTCTTGGCCAAGCGATAGTGGAACCACTCGGGGTCCATCTGGTCAAGGTACAGAGCGTCGGCTTGCTCTATCGTCATCTGGGGAGAGCGCCTGCCCAGCATACCGGGAACCTCACCTGTGGAATGAGACTAAGGTTCCCCTTAGAGGGCATCGCCACCTCCCCCTCAACCGCAAGAATACCAGACTTTTCGGCCGGACCTCTAGTGCAATGTTCATCGTGAATCTTGGTGCAGTGCGACCCCGCGCGCGGTCCTCGCGGACCGCGCGGACGACACGGAGGAAGGGTACTAGTGGCCTGATTCCACGGGCTTACGCCCG
>MWCV01000115.1 GCA_002070215.1 Chloroflexi bacterium ADurb.Bin180
CACGGCCCTGGTGCGGGCCCACGTCCGCAACATCAGAGCCAAGATCGAGCCGGACCCGGCCAACCCCCGTCACCTCATCTCTGTCGGGCGAAGCGGCTACAGGGTGGGCAGCTAGGCCGGCGGCGCGCATCGGCCGAGTCACGCAGGTTTCTGCTCGGACAATGTCTTCGCTCGCAAGCAAAGGCCCTCCCGACGGTCGGATCGTCGGGAGGGCCTTCTCTGTGCCGGCAAGCGCGCTAGTGGTAGCGAATCACCAGTCGCGGGTGCAGCAGCGGATTGGGGTACTCCTGACTGGCAAAGAAGAACGCGTAGGGTGTGGTCGTTTCCTGCTTGAGCAGCACGCCGTTGTTAACCGGTTTGCCGTCGAGCCAGTTCTGCAGGAGAGCAGCCACATCGAATCGATACCAGCGCAGCGGCCCGGCGGTTGTCACGGTTGACTCTGGCTGCGGGCGCCGATCCCAGACCACATCGGCGCAGCCAGCACCCTGCCACGAATCACCGACATAGGCTTCGTTCCAGGTGGTCTCGCTGACCACGACCGTGCTGCTGATAGCATAGGCGCCGATGGTGATGTCGCTGCCCAGGCCGCTCCAACCCGCGGCATAGACCTCCAGCCAGGCCTCGTCCACTGTGGAACCAGGCGGCGGAAGCGTCGACAGGTCGAACTTGATCAGAGAGGAGCTGGTCTGCTTGTAGCCCACCTTGAGCAGCGGTGCCAGCCAGTAGTTGATGTTGGGGCTGTAGCGATAGATGTAGGTGTCGAGGCTTTCGCCCAGTGTCGCTGGTGGCGGCGGCGTAGCCGTCGGCGCCGGCGTAGGTGTCGGGGTTGGCGTCGGCGGGCGTGGCGGCGCGGCGGTGATAGTAGTGGTTTCGTCCGTCTCGACCGGGTCCATACCGGGCGAAGCTGCGACGGCATGGTTGGTGATCACACCGCTCAGCGTTGAAAAGCTGCCCAGTACGAGGTGCAAGTCCACGGCCTCGCCGGGGTACAGAACAATCTCCCAGACCACGACGGGAGAGCCATAGCTGCCCACGCCACCATTGTCCGCAGAGACAAAGTAGGTCCCCGTCGGCAGAGTATCGGTGATCACCACCGGGTCAAGAACCGCATCGCTGGTATTGGTCACACGAATGGTGTAATAGATCTTCCACGTCGCCGGAACGGGGTCTTTCCAATCGCTCTTGCTGATCTCCAGCCCCGTCAGAAAAGCGGCTTCGTACGCTCCCATATCGACCGTGCCCGCAAACCTGGGCGCGCCATCCAGATCAATGGGCAAGGGCTCGAGGTAATTGAGGTTGCCATTGACATCGAACCAATCAGGGGGTACCGCGGCATCGTCGCCCGCGTCGATCGCCGGTGAACCTGGCCGTAGTCTGAGATTGTCATCGAGCGTCCCCACGATATCGTCGGCGCCGTCCTCATCAACGAACGACGGATACAGGCCGATGTTGCCAACCCCCGGCCAGCCGCCCTCGATGTCGCTGTAGGTAATGGTGGTGGTCGGTGGCTCCTCATCCAGGGCCACGATCGCATCCTGCTCGCCGCCCTCCACGATGCAGTTGGTCATCCTCAGAATACCCTCGAACGACATCACTGCGCCCCCCGGCACCTCAACCGTCCCACTGAGCGCGCGGTTGCCGTTCATCGTCACGTTGGTCAGGTCGCTGTTGCCGAGCAGGTTGATCAGTCCCCCTCCCATGCCACTGCTGACAGGCAGCGGCACCCCGGGCAGGTCGGTTATGCCATGGCTCTTGTTGCCACTCAAGACTGCGTTGGCCAGAGTTACCCATCCTTCCGGACCATAGCCTAGCTGCTGAGGCTCAGGCAGGGGTGAACTCTGCTCGGCAAGCGCTTCCAGACGCGCCAGTTCCTTCGGTGCTCCTCCCGGCTTGGAGAAGAGGTAGTACCACAGGAAAGAAAGAATAGAGCCGCTGGAACTGTTGACTCCTCCACCCAGGCCAGCGTGGTTGCCACCCAGCCACACGTTGACGCCGGTTGTATTGCCGCCATTGCAGATTCCGCCGCCCAGCAGAGTGGCACGATTTGCGTACAGCGTGGCTGTCACCAGCGTCAGGTTCGCGTCCAGACTCTCCGTCGGAGTCGCGGGAGGGGTGGCGAAGGGCCAGATCCAGTACGTGTTGAGGATACCACCGCCGCACTCAGAGACAGTGTTGCTAAAGATCAGGGCGTTGGTCATCGTGAGCCACGTCGGGCCAAAATCAAACACCGGGCGCGCCATCTGCGCGTCGCCGTTTGGCGCAGAACCAGGGCCCCAGGCCCGAGGCTCCACAGGAGGGGCACCCAGCCCGCCGTGCGGGCCGTAGTATTCGTTTATGTTCGCGGCGCAGCCACCCTTGTTGGCGCTATTCTCACTGCAGTGTACGTCCTCCAGACTGGCGTCAGCGCCATAGAGATTGTACAGTCCACCACCCACGGCAAAGCCTGGGCTGTCATCATCCCAGTGGGCGCTGTTGCCAACCATGTACACTGTTGTTCCCCGCAAGGAGGCACCCGCACCATTGGCGATCGCGCCTCCGCCGGGAATGCCGCTGCCGTAGTAGCCCCCCGCCTCAACCGAGTTGCCCTCAAAGGTCACATTGTCCAGCGTGGCCAGCTCTGTGCCGTACTCGTAACCATTGGCCAGGCCGCCGCCGACGTAGCCGGAGCTGTTCGAGATGAATTGCGTGTCGGTGATAAAGGCCAGGCCGGCGTTCGACAGTCCCCCGCCAAAGCCGACCACCGTATTCTCACTCACCGTGCACCCGAAGAGCGTCAGCCGGCCGTAGTTGACAATTCCCCCGCCGGCGGCAGTGGC
>MWCV01000116.1 GCA_002070215.1 Chloroflexi bacterium ADurb.Bin180
TCCCAACCATCCGCTGCTTCTATGGGAGGGCGGGTTTCAAATGGAGGCGGAGCGAAGCTCGCCGACCACTGGTGATCAGACCGGGCTGCCTTCGGAGAGCAGGTACTTGAGGGTGTAGCGAAAGCTCCCGTCGTCGGCTTCGTTGTAGCCCTCGACGATCGGCAGGGTCTCTTCGCGGAGCTTCTCGTAGGAGTCCTCCCCGATCGCGTCCTTCATGGTCAGCCAGATCGGATGGAGGTCGAACCAGCGGTCGTTCAGTCCGAGAGCCGAGTCCTCCTCGATGACCAGATTCCGCTGCTCGACCTGGACCATCAGCCCGTGCTCGGAGAACAGTTCCCGGATCGCCACCTCGTCACCCCAGGCGAAGGGGGCGTCGGCACCTTCGGGAGTCGCCTGCCCGAAGCTCTCGGCCACCGCCGCCTTTGACATGTCCTGCATCGTCTTGAAGAGACCGTCCTCGACCCAGGAGGTGAAGGCGAGCCGGCCCTGCGGCCGGAGCACCCGGGCGATCTCCTCGGCGGAACGCGGCGCGTTGCAGCGAGCTGTTGGCGATGCTGCAGTCCTGCCGGCGCATTGCCCACGAGCCGCCGGCGACCTTTCGCGACGCCATTCAGCTCATCAGCCTGCTGGACAAGGCCGTGGAGTACGCCGACCGGGTGGCCTTGGTGGTGCCGGGCCGTCTCGACCGCACGCTCTGGCCCTACTATGAGCGCGATGTTGCCGCCGGCATACTTACGGCTGACGACGCGCTGGCGCTGATCGAGTGCCTGTACATCCTGATCAACGACACCCGCGCGGACGGTCTGGCGATGTCCGTGATGGTCGCCGGCCGTGACGATGACGGCCTGCCAGTGGCCAATGCGCTGAGCTATTTGTGCGTGGAGGCGTTGCGGCGCACGCGTCTGATCTATCCCACGGTGGGCCTCTGCTGGCACGACGATTGCGCCGAGGAGCTCGTTGATCTCGCCGTCGAGCTCACTAGCCGCGGAATTCCCAATCTGGGCTTTTTCGGCGACGAGACGATCTGCAGCGGTCTCCGCGAGCTCGGCGTGCCCGACTCGGATACGACCAATTACATCAACTCGACTTGCGTGGAAATCACGCCGGTTGCTGCCAGTAACGTGTGGGTGGCTTCGCCCTATTTCAACTGCTGCGGTCTTCTCCTTGAAGAGATCGCCGCGCAGGCAGCAAGCGCCGCTCCCGCTGCCGATTTTGCGTCCTTCCTGGACGCCTACCAGCGGCGCCTGGCGGCGCGGATTGAGGCGGCTGTCGCCCAGCAAAACGACTGGCGCGAAAAACGCCGACTGTACGGCCGCAAGCCGCTGCAAAGCGTCTTCACCCGCGACTGCCTCGCGCGTGGGCGAGATATCGACGACGGCGGTGCCCGCTACAACTGGTGCGAGTGTTCCTTCGTCGGCCTGGCCAATCTCGCGGATTCGCTGCAGGCCTTGCGCGAACTGCTTTTTACCAGCCGCGAGCTGGATTTCCCGGCCCTGCAGGCAGTGCTGCAGAGCAACTTCGTGGGCCAGGAGGCGTTGCGCCAGCGCTGTCTGAGCTTGCCCAAATACGGCAATGCTGAAGCGGCGCCTGATACGCTCTTTGCCGACATGGTGCAGTTTGTGGGTAGCGAATGCCGCCAGCACCGCCTGGCGCCCGATGACAGCCCATTCGTGCCTGGTGCGTTCTGCTGGATCATGCACGAACGCCTGGGCCGTGAAACGGCCGCGACGCCCGATGGCCGCCGGCAGGGAACGCCGTTCGCCGATGGCTGCGGGCCCGCTCAAGGCCGCGAAAAACATGGCCCGACTGCGGCCATTCTCTCGACGACCGCCTGGGATCACAGCACGCTCATTGGCGGCGCCGCCTTCAATATGAAATTTCCCGCCGCGCTGTTTGAAAATGCGGACAGTCGGGGCAAGTTGCGCGAGCTGATCAAGGGCTTTCTCATCTGTGGCGGCTTCGAAACGCAGGTCAATGTGGTCAATACCGCGACGCTGAAGCAGGCGCAGAGCCATCCCGATGCCTACCGGGACCTCGTGGTGCGCATCGGTGGCTACACGGACTACTTCACCCGGCTCTCGCCCGATATGCAGGACGAGGTCAGCCGGCGCACGGAATACGCGTAAGAGCTGTTGCTGGCGGGTGCCGGTGGTGGCGCGTGCTGCGCTCCCGGGCTGGAGTGTGGCAAATAAGACTCAAGGCTTCTGCGTGGTAGCTACTTGAGGATCAGTTCGATGACCGGAATGCCGACCTTTGGTTTTCGCATGACTGGCCTGGGTACCCGCATGCGTTCGCTCAGGATGGTCGTGCCGTGCAGGGCCAGAATGACATCGGCGCCACTTTCATGGAACGTGATTTCGCTGCGATCGCTGAGCAATTGGGCATGCCTGAGCTTGCCGGCCAGGCCAGGCAGCAGCAGTGTCGAGAAAGGCCATACCAGGCAGTGCACATACAATCTTTGCCGGGCTGGGTTATAGGTGTAGCGGCAATTCTCGGGTTCTTTCGCCCAGGCGGGAGCGACGGTGCAGCCGTAGATGGCGCAGTCGTGCCGGCGCATCCAGTGGGCCAGGCCGGCCAAGCGCAGCTGCGCTCGGTCATCGAATTCACCACGCGCAGTCGGGCCGACGTTGAGTAGCATGTTGCCGCCCCGTGACACGTGGTTGATCAGCATGGTGACCAGTTCCTTGGCTTGATTATC
>MWCV01000117.1 GCA_002070215.1 Chloroflexi bacterium ADurb.Bin180
TTGATGGCGGCGTTCTTGCTGGGGCACTTGGCGATCTGGTTGTTCTTGACGTAGGGGGTCACCACGTCATACATCGTGATGGCGCCGGTCGCACTGGCGTACATCAACGGCGGGAAGACCTCGTCGTAGTCCTGCAGGTACATCATGACACCGAGGTTCAACTGCTTGAGGTTGGATAGACAGGAGGTCTGGCGTGCCTTCTCGCGGGCCCTGGCGAACACGGGAAACAGGATCGCCGCGAGAATCGCGATGATCGCAATGACAACCAGCAACTCGATGAGCGTGAAACCTCCGTCCCTGCGGTTGCGCATACTGTCCTCCTTGTGGTCATGGTATGACATGACTCGCCTGCCGTGCGAGCGTACGCTGCACGTATTGGACATCCGCCCTGCACTCTCCTCTTTTCCCTCGGGCGTTTTTCCTCGCATTCGGCCTCCAGTGCATCGCCTCCCGTCACAGCTCGTCACATTTGGCGCCCACGGCACTTGGCAGCATCATACCCACCTCAAGCGCCGTCGTAACGCCGGCGTTTGGCTGCGAGCAGCCGCCCGTGCCCGCGGGTCTCCAGGCCCGCAAGGTAGGGCACACCGCGAACGATGGTAGGCACCTGCGGCGGCGGGTGCGCACCGCCGCCCGGCGTTGCCGTGCTCCCCTCTCTTTGAGGAGAGGGGTCGGGGGCATATGCGCTAGGTTTGTTTTGCCGGTGGGGTGAGTGTAGGCCACCGGGTGGTTGGGCGTCTGGCCGGGCTGTGCGCAGATGGCCCTCTGACGGGGAGGGCGCCCGTTTGCTCAGTACCTGCCCGACGCCGTGTTGTCATACAGTAGGCTATGACAGAGGCTACTGTGGCGTAGTGGCGTCTGTGGTCAGTGGTGTTTGGGCGCAGGCTTTGGCGGGCCGGCAATACGGCGCGGCCCGTCGGCGTGCGGACAGGTACTGGTGCGATGATGCGAGCTACGTTGGCGCGCGACCTCTGGGTGTGTCGTAGGCAGAGCGCGTTGGCTACGTCCCGATAGGTGGCCCGTTGGCGGTGCAAGTGCGTAATAGCGGGCAGGCGCGCGGGTTCTGTGGCCTACGTCTGCGCGTCGCGTCGCGCAGGTACTTGGCCAAGCTGGAGATCCCTCTGACTACCCTGTCCAGTGAGATGACGCCGCGGACACTGACAGCAAGAATGTCAGCCACCAACTCCAGCAGGCACCACGGCGAGATCGGCAGAGTGGAGGGATCCTCTTCCTGAGGGAAAAAAAGACAACCCTCTATGCTCGATCTCTTCGATGACCAGTGCGGCCAGTATCTTGCCAAGCAGGTAGGCCTTTGCCGTCTGGACGTTCTTGGCCCGGAGGTGGTCGAGGTTCAGGATGCTCTTCAGGCGCTTGAATGCCAGCTCGATCTGCCAACGCATCCGGTACAGCGCCATTACTTCCTGGGCAGAGATGGTGTCTTTGTCCAGAGTGGTCAGGATGAAGGTGAAGTGAGCCGCACGCAGGGTGTTGGGGCTAACACGATGGTGCTTCTTGCTGGCTGCCTTGGTGGCTTTCCTCTCCGCTTCCTCTGCAGCCTCGTCGGGGATAGGCGCTATGACAAGGCGTGCGTGGTACACGCGCCGGCAATAGTGGAACTGGACGTCGAAGTCACCTATCTCCTTGGGCTTGAGCCCCTCAGCACGTTCTACAGGGTCCAGCGGATTGCCCTTGAGGTCCTCCAGGGGGAAGTTCTGCCAGTTCAGGCGCACTACGACATCCGCGCTCTTGTCCATGACGGTAGCTACGCCCCTGCGGTGGGAATACCCGCGGTCCACAAGGAACACCAGGCCCGGCTCTGCCTCGTGGCGCACTAGGGTCTCACCGCCCTCGGGTCCGGTAAGCTCGACGCTGGTAATGCGTGATGACTCCAGGTCCACGCCCATGTGCAGGCGCCAGTCGGTGCCCGTGCTTCCCGGCACGCTGATGGTGCTAGCATCCACCACCCGCACGTGGAGGCCGGGAGTGCCTTGGCCCAGGCCCCGCTCCTGAAGAAAGCGCATGACAAGGTGGCCCAGCCAGTCTACCGATTTGCGCAGCCTTTCCAGGACGCTCTCGCCCGTCAGATGGCAGATATCCAGCTCCTGCAACCGCAGCGCCACCTGGTCGATGGGCAGATCACACAGACAGTACAAGAAAATCATGCGAAGAAGATCAGAAGCCGTTCTTATCTCCCTTCTCCGGATTATTGCGGACTGATCGTATGCGCTACGCTCGAAGTCGCTCGGCATCAGGTCCACTACTAGCTGCCAGTTGTCTGCGATGATAGTGGAGGTTTCCATGCCGACAGCATACCGACACATCGCAACCCTGTCACTAGTCAAACCTAGCGCACATGCCCCCATCCCCTCTCCTTCGCGATACGGCCGCTCAGGCGAGGGGTGCACGGCAACGACGGACGGCCAACGGCCAAGGGCCAACGGCCAAGGGCCAAGGGCCAAGGGCCAACGGCCAACGGCCAACCCTGCTATTCCCAGGCCAAGCAGAACGCCCGCTCCCGTCGCCTCCGGGACTCGAGGCCTCGGCGCTCTGCCGATTGGTCTGGTCGTGGTCCAGCCGCTGCTGGGTGGCGATTCCCTTGGCCAGAAGCCGCTCCGACCGCTCCAGCTCACGGCGGGCGAGGACCGCCCGGCTCTGACTCTCGTCGACCCGGGCCAGCGCCGAACGGCGGGCCTCTTCG
>MWCV01000118.1 GCA_002070215.1 Chloroflexi bacterium ADurb.Bin180
GCCATGCCCAGCGCCCATTCATAGCTGCCATAGGCATCCTGCGCCCCAGCCGGTTGAGCAGAACCCCTCGCCTGCTGATCCATCGGCCTCCCCTTGCCCGCTTGCGCCAACTCACTCCAGGCCATGATAGCATCAGCCAGGCCCGAGCGCAAGCAGGCGCTTGACGGGCGCCGAGGAGGCGAGTAGAATCGAGCGCGTGAGAGATCCGCGCCCATAGCTCAATGGATAGAGCGCCGGACTTCGAATCCGTAGGTTGCGTGTTCGACCCACGCTGGGCGCGCACAAGGGCACAAGCCGATTCACAGACTGCACTGTCTGTGGGTCGGCTTCTTTGTTTCCAATTGCCAGACTTTTCCGACCACTGACTCACAGACTCCCGCAGAATGCCCAGAGCCGAGAACGAGCGCCAGACTACCGCCAGGATGCAACAGACCTGAAACCAGACTGCCGGATCAGGTGAGAAGGAGGTCTACAATGGGGACAAGAACGCGCCAGATTCTACGGAGGGAGAAGATGGAAATCACCATCAGCACCCTGCTCGAGCTCTTCCTGGCCACCAAGAGCACGGAGGGGCGCAGCGATCGGACGATAGGCTGGTACAAGGAGAAACTTGGTCCATTTGTGCGCTATCTGGGCAATGGACACGACGCTCTCTTGCCCAATCTCAATCTGGAGCGCGCCCGCGCCTTTGTGGCCTCGCTCCAGGAACGAGACAGCCGTTTCGCCGAGCATCCCTACCGACAGACCCTCAAGGGAGGCCTCTCGCCTTTCACGATTCACGGGTATGTGCGAGCGATGAGAGCCTTCTCTGCCTGGCTCGTTGAGGAGGAATTCGTAACATCGGACCCCCTCGCCAAGCTGAGACGACCCAAAGTCGGCGAGCCCATGATAGAGATTCTGTCGGAGCAAGAGCTCTCGGCCATCTTTGACGCGATCAGCCCGAACACCGTTGCCGGGGCGCGCATTTTCGCGATCACCCTTCTGCTGCTTGACACAGGCATCAGGGCCTCGGAGCTGTACGGTCTCAAGATCGAATCCACCCACATGAATGAGGATTTCATCAAGGTGCTTGGCAAAGGCAGCAAAGAGCGGATTGTCCCTTTCGGCTCGACCACGAAAAAGGCGCTCCTGCGGTACATCAACACGTGGCGTCCAGAGCCTGAGATGCCCACGGTCAGCAACCTGTTCCTGACCCCTTCGGGTGGCCCGATGACGTACTGCGCACTGAGGCACTGTTTTGCTCAGATCGAATTGAGAGAAAGACAGATTATATAAAGTAACGACCTTGCGCTGTCCAGAGTGTCGAGAAGGAGTACAATGGTGACACAGGAGGCGCAAGCGAATGGATACCAAGGAACCGCATCGTCACTGGACCGCCGAGCAGAAGCTCAAGATCGTGCAGGAGGGTCGCCAGTCGGGGCAGATGGTGAGCGAGGTATGCCGTCGCTACCAGATCGCCCCACGGCTCTTCTACCTCTGGGAAAAGCAGGCGCAACAGGGAGCCCTGGAAGCGCTGCAGAACCGGAGGCCGGGTCGCAAGACGAACGACGCAACCACGGCGCTCGAGAACGAGATCGATCGGCTGCGTATGGTGGTAGTCGAACTGAGCAGCGAGAATCTGGAGCTCAAAAGGGGGCTCTGCTACCCAGATACAGCCACTACAGCGCTACGGACAAGGAACAGGTCTTGAGCAGCGTAACCGCGGCCCAGGAGCGCAGTGGCGCACCACTGAGCGTGATCTTGGAGCAGCTGGGGTTGTCTCCGGCGACCTACTACCGGTGGTGCGAGCGGGCCGCGGCCGGGCAACTGGCGGATCGGGTCATCGTGCCACAACGCCGTGTCGTGTTGCCGACCCCAACGGAAGTGGGCGCGGTATGTGACTATGCGCTCCAGCAGCCGGCCATGGGCTACAAACGCCTGACTTGGTCTATGGTAGATCAGGATATTGCCTATCTACGGTCCTATCAGGTATATCGTATTCTGGTAGCTCATGATCTGATCGTCCGAAGGCCACTACCGCTGACAGAGGCCCTGCACCGCCCCGCGCCAGCCCAGCGGCCCGATGAGGTCTGGCATATCGACCTGATGTACGTGTATGTGCGGCCGCGATGGTACTACCTGGTAGATATCCTGGACGCCTATAGCCGCTACCTGGTACACTGGAGCCTGAACTGGACCATGGCTGCCGCAACGGTAACGCTGACTGTACAGGAAGCCATCGAAACGGTCACTGAGCGGCGTAGCCAGGAGCCCAAGATCGTGCATGACCACGGGAGCCAGTTCGTAGGGCATGAATGGCGCACTTTCGTCGAAGGCGCGGGCCTGGGCGACATCATGACCCGTGTGGCGCACCCTGAGTCGAATGGCTTGGTAGAGCGGCTGCACCGCACCCATCGAGAAGAGGGCCTGATCGGAGGGGATGCCACCAATTACGCCCAGGCGCTGGAGACGATGAGAGCCTGGGGGCACTACTACAACCATGCCCGACCGCACTCGGCGCTGGGCTATCTGTACCCCGTGGACTATTATCGAGGCGACCCGGCCAAGCGGCGCATGGAGCGCCAAGCGAAGTTGGCCAAAGCCGCATCTGAGCGCGCAGCGTACTGGCGAGCCTAGATTGTTAAGGAGCAGCGCAAGTCGTTACATCAATAACGCGTCAAATCTCTCACTTCCTTATGAGCAATACAC
>MWCV01000119.1 GCA_002070215.1 Chloroflexi bacterium ADurb.Bin180
CGGCTGGACATCGGCTACATCCAAGGGCAGGGCAGGAAGAACCGCCTGATCTACACCATGCAGGTCACGCACGGCACCGGCGGCGGGGCGCTCACCGGCGGCGCCGTCAACAGAACCGAGCGTGCGCTCCGCTACTGCGAGGGTCTGGACGTGTACGTCTCGGCCCACTGCCACAAGACGCTGGCGACCAAGCCGAGTGTCTTGCGCTTCGAGAAGCTGGCCGGCCCGAACAGCACGCGGATCGTGGAGCGCGACATCCTGAACGTGATCGCGGCACCGTGGCAAGCCTACGCCGGGTACGTGATGTCCAAGCAGCTATCCCCGTCCTCGACGACGGTCAATTATATCTGGCTCGACGGGCGGGAGCATCACGCCACCGCCACAATCTGACAGGAGGCGCAGGAACGCGTGGCCGGGGAAGATATAAGCAGGATCATGGACAAGCTCGATGCCATGACGCGTGAGCTGGGCAGCATCGGACCAAGGCTGGATTCACTGGAGGATGCCTTCCGGTGTGCCCGTCAACTGGAGAGCCGTGTGGTCGTCGTTGAGAGCTCCATCATGGCGGTCGTCGAGAACTGCAAGGCCATCCAGGAGCAAAAGGAAAAGCACCGCATCCCGTGGCAGAACATCATCCCTACTGTACTCGCCGGCGCAATCATGGCCCTACTGGGCGCGATATTCGCACTCGTTTTACGATAAGGAGGCACACCATGCAACAGTCCCGTTGGCGTTCTTCCGTGCTGTGGGCGGCCATCATCGCCCAGGTCATCTCGCTCGGCCAGCTCACCGGCGTGTGGGCCAAGATCGGCATCGACGCCGGCCTGCTCGGAGACGTGCTCGCCGCCATCCTGCAGCTGCTTGTCATCGTCGGCGTGGTCAACAACCCGACCTCCGCTGACACCTGGTAACGTCCATGCTGGCGTATCGCGGCAAGGCCGTGGACTTTGCCAGCTTCCTGCGCCGCACCGTCGGCAAGGTCGGGTACATCATCGGCACGCGGGGCCAGCTGTGGACGCTCTCCATGTACGACCGCTGGGTGGAGAATCCCACGTGGGAGGCGTACCTCACCAACCTGAAGCTGTGGGGGAAGAAGTGGATCGGCCACATCGTCGCCGACTGCATGGGCTGGTACGAGATGTGGTACAACGGCGGCGACCTGGACAAGCCGCTCCCGCTGTCCACCAAGTACCCGGACATCAACACCTATGCCATGTACGACCTGGCCAAGCGCGAGGGCCTGCCGAACGGCTCCATCGAGACGTTGCCGCAAGACTGCCCGTACCCGGTCGCCGTCGGTTATCCGGGACATGTCGGGTACTACCTGGACGGCTTGGTCTACCAGGCCGCCGGCCACCAGGTCGGCACGCTGACGACGCCGCTGAAGGAGCTGGCATGGAACAAGCCGTGGCAGTACTGGTATGCGCTGCCATATCTGGACTACGAGGGATGGTGGGAGACTGTGATACAGAGAGGGGCCAAGGGCCCGGATGTCGTCGCCTGGCAGCAGGCGCTACTCAAGGCCGGGTTCAGCCTGCCGCGCTTCGGTGCCGACGGTGACTTCGGCGGCGAGACGGAGACCGCGACCAAGGCGTACCAGACCGCGATCAATCAGACGGCTGACGGCGTGGTCCGCCTGTCAACGCTGACCGCCATGCTGGACACGCTCCGGGCGATCCCTGGGGATGCCGCCGCACTGGAGGCCGCACAGTCCGAGGCCATCACCGCACGCAAGGCGCTGGAGGATGCCAAGCTCGCCGCCGCCAGGGCACAGGCGCTGGTCACGGACCTGACCACCAAGCTGTCCGCTGCAGCCGCCGAGGCGTCGTCTGTCCGTCTGTTGCTGAACAAGCGGGACGAACAGCTGAACGCATGGCGCAAGGCACGGGCCGCCATGGATGCCGTCGAGTCGCAGATGCTAGTCTAACGATTACTTATAGCACGTGTAGCAACGCGTGCTAGACGCAGGGCCGGGGGAGTGATCCCTCGGCCCTTTTTCTTTTGCCTGCAATACTACGGTCTTGCATAATGCGGTATTGCATAAAGCAAAAGGCTTCGACAATATGGCTCAAAACTCACCTACGCATTATGGAGATGTTATGGAGAGGATTGCATCGCGCACGGAGCGTTACACTTGCTCGATACTGCTTCATGGTGCTCGATGGGCCGAACCTGGAACGCCTACAACTGGCCCATTATTCGCGCTTACTGCTCGCTCCTGCTACATGTTGCTACATCGGGTAGATATGGTTCGGGACCAGGAAGTCGCAGGTTCAAGTCCTGTCACTCCGACCATACAGCCGGGCGGGTTTGCGGGTTTCTCCGCTACCCGCTTTTTTCGTTCTGGAGAGGATTATGGAGAGGATTGCGAGCGTCGCGCTTTCGACTGGCTTTTGACTCGCCGGCATAGGTTGAAAGCTGGTTGACGTTGACGCTCACATCGCTCACCAAGTGGGCGCGAGAGTCAACCATCGCGGCCGCTTCCTGGAGCACGTCGGCCGTCAGGTGCTGGTACAGGTCGATGGTCTGCGTGGCCGACGCATGGCCCAGCATCAGCTGCAGCGCCTGGATGTCCACTCCCCGTCCGGCCAGCGAGACGAACGTGTGCCGCAGCTCGTGGACGGACACGTGGATGCCGACCTTCCGGGCGTGCAGCCGGAGGCGCGTATAGTATGCGCC
>MWCV01000120.1 GCA_002070215.1 Chloroflexi bacterium ADurb.Bin180
GCATGGTCCCCTCGGTGACATTATCATTTGAGTGAACCATAGCATCCTAGTGACATTTTAGCTGATAGAATACGAAACATTGACATAGGGAAGGAAAGATGCTATAATGGTGCCAAGCTCGGAGGGCGGGAGAATCACAGTGGCTTTCCCAGACTCCAGAGGTGCAACAGTCGAGATCAAGCGCGGGGGACACCGGCAAGGTGTCCCCTTTTGCACCAACAAAGGTGAGAGAATGAGTGAAGCCGAACTGAAGGAAAAAGTCAAGACCACCGACCCGGCGCGAGAGCTGATCGAGAAAGCCGAAGAGCAGGGCTACCTGACCGTGGAGGACGTGCTTGAGTACTTCCCTGAGGCGGAGAAGAACCTTCCGCAACTGGAGGATCTGCTGACCTACCTGTACAACGAGGGCATCGAGATCATCTCCGAAGAGGCGGAGGAAGAGGAAGACAAGCCTGAGCCAAAGGAGCCCGATGCCAGCGAGCTGGAGGCCGAGCCGGAAGAAGAAGTCTTTGACCTGAGCGGCATCTCCAGCGACGACACGATCAGTCTGTACCTCAAGGAGATGGCCAGCGTTCCACTGCTCAAGGCCGAAGAGGAGATTCGACTGGCCAAGCAGCTCGAGCGCGGCAAAGCGGCGCACCGCAAGCTCGACCGCGAAGGCCAGAACCCGGCGCTGAGGGAAAAGTACCTGCGCGAGGCCGACATCGGTGCGGCGGCGCGAGCTCATCTCATCAAGGCCAATACCCGCCTCGTGGTGAGCATCGCCAAGCGCTACATGGGTCAGGGCGTGCCCTTTCTTGACCTGATTCAGGAAGGCAATCTGGGCCTGATGAAGGCCGTGGAAAAGTTCGACTACCGACGTGGCTGCAAGTTCAGCACCTATGCCACCTGGTGGATCCGGCAGAGCATCACGCGCGCCCTCGCTGAGCAGGGGCGTATCATTCGCCTTCCTTCGCACGTTGGGGATCGCATTCGCAAGGTGTACCGCACTGCTCAGCAGCTCGAGCAGGACGGTGGGCAGAAACCCACGCCAGCCGAGATCGCCAACCGCCTCGGTGTGGAACCATCCAAGGTGCGGTGGCTGCTCAAGGTATCGCGGCGGCCCCTGTCCCTGGAAAAGCCGGTGGGTGAAGAAGAGGACAGCGAGCTGGGCGAGTTTATCGAAGACGAGGAAAGCCCCACCCCCACCGATACCGTCACGCAGAACTTGCTCTCGCAAAAGATGGATCAAGTCCTGGCCACCCTCAGCCCCCGCGAGGCGCGGATCCTGCGTCTGCGGTTTGGGTTGCAGGACGGCCGGTCCTATACATTGAAGGAAGTCGGAGAAAAGTTCGGGCTGACCCGCGAGCGCATCCGCCAGATCGAGCGGGAGGCGCTCAATCGCCTCCGCCATCCAAGCCGAAGCCGGCAGCTCCGCGACTATGTGAAATAGCCTCCGACCACTCATTAGCACGACGCCTCCCGCGGCCCCAGGGCTGCGGGAGGTTGTTTTGACAAGCACCCCGTAGTGTATTACCATAGACCACAACGGTTGTTGCCTTTCCCGCGTATGTATCGGACGAATCCAGCGTCCAAATGTGTGACGGAATGAGGAAGCTTCTTGGCTGACGACGCCGCGTTGCTTGACCGCATTCGTCAATATGATCAGGCTGCTCTCGCCCAAGTCTACGATGCCTACTATGAGCGCATCTATCGCTATGTGTACCGCTTCGTGGGCCAGGTCGATGCGTCGGAGGACCTGACGGCAAACGTGTTCTTGCGGCTCCTGGACTCACTGCGAGGGGGGAACTGCCCCCGCACCAATCTTCTCGCGTGGCTTTACCGGGTTGCGCATAACCTGGTCGTGGACACATTCCGGCGTGGGGCTTCGCAGGAGGTGGAGCTGGCTGACTGGCTGGAAGGGTATGAGCCAGACCTGGCGCACATGGCCGAGCAGAGCATCAAGCTTGAACGGGTCCGCCGGGCGCTGCTGGAGCTGACCCCCGCGCAGCAGCAGGTGATTATGCTCAAGTTCGTGGAAGGAATGGACAGCTCCGAAGTCGCTGCGATTATGGTAAAGACCGAAGGCGCCGTTGATGCCCTCCAGCACCGCGCCCTGACGGCCCTTCGTGATGCCCTGAGGGAGTCTTCGGATACCAGCGGCGGTGCGACCGGAGACGCTCGCGGGCAGGTTCAGACCAAGTTGTCTCCTGATGCAGATCATGAACAAGCCCTGCTCTCGCGCCACGGCATCCTCTGGCGCTTGCTGCAGAGACTCGAGACCACCTGGGCAACCGGAGGATATCTGATCGTGACGGGCGAGGCCTGGCAATGAAGCTGAACCTGATGGCCTTGCTTAGAGATGGCCTGCTTCATCTTCGGTCAGGCGGAACACCGCCAAGCTACCTGGCCCGGCCGGAGCTGCTCGAAGTGTCCCCGCAGCTCCGCAGCGAGCTGACCTCACTGCTCGAGACTGCCGCCACTGCTGCTCTGCTGCGTGACCTCCCGGTGCCTGCGCCGCGGGCCGCGTCCAGCAACAGGGCTCGCTTTCTGAGTACCGCGGCCAGGCTGAGTGAGACGACGCCTGTACGGCGCTGGCCACTCCGCTGGAGTTTGTGGCCGCGCTTCTTGCGCCTGGCTGTGGCTGTCGGGGTGGTACTGGCGCTGCTCCTGGGCGCTGGCACCGGGG
>MWCV01000121.1 GCA_002070215.1 Chloroflexi bacterium ADurb.Bin180
CTTCCCGCCGTGCTGGTCCGGTGCAGGGCGCAGAGTGGATGCGCGGTCAGGGCGGTCGGAGATAAGCGGGAACAGGTTACTCGAAGATGGCAATCAGGACCGTAGCTTTCGCCACCCTCTCTACGGCGCTCTCAAACGTTCCACCTGCCGGCCAAATTCCGCTCTGCAGGCTGTTGGCGGCCTCAGGGCAGCTTTCCAGGAATGCCAGTACATAGGATTTCTTGACACAGTAGTTGACGTTCTGTGCCAAGGAGCCGGTTTCGACAAGCAGCTTGCCAGCGTTCAGAGTCGCCACCGCCACGCCGACCACCTGGCCATGCTCGTCTGCCACAGGACCTCCCGAGTTGCCCGGCTGGATCGCAGCATCAATCTGGTAACGCTGTACATCATCGCCCAGGCCCATCAGGCTTGAGATCACGCCCTTCGTCACCTTTGGCGCAATGCCCTGAAGGTCCGCTCGCGGAAACCCGACGGTGAAGATCGTCTGGCCGAGCTTGCAGGCCGCCGCTGAGGCGAACTCAACCGCAGGGAACCCGCTGCCCTCGATTCTGAGCAGTGCCAGATCTGTCGCCTGGTCGACCCTCACCACCTGTGCCGGGTAGGGCTTGCCGTCGTGGGTCCGGACTCCCAGGCTGCCCCCTCCTGTTGCCACGTGGGCGTTTGTCAGAACGTAGCCGTTGTCGCTGATGAGGAAGCCAGTGCCGTTGCCGATGAGCCTGGGGCCGGGATCGGCGGCGGGGGTGGGCTCTGTCCCACGCTCGTCTCGCGGAGCCGCATCGCGAGCAGGCCCGGCTTCGCCCTGACCAGCATCGACCAGACCAAACCTTGCTTTTACGATTTCCCTTGCCCTTGTTCGGTCCAAGCAGTAGCAGTTCACGGTCCTCACCTCGCCCTTGAGATTCTCATACTGATGAGTTCCCACCCAGAAGAGGTGTGACTGGAACACCTCGTCGTCCGCCGCGATCTGTGAGGTCAGCTCAATGACCTTGAACACACTGTCGGCGGCACCGCCGCGCCCGACCGGTACGCACAACGCTCCGTCATCCAGGGGCTGGAGAACCGAGAACCTGGCATTCGCCTGTGCCTTTGCCATGACGATACGGTCTGCCTCCTCTTCGACCTCCAGCGACCGCTTCACTTCAGGCGTAACCCACCTCCCGCCATGGTTGACGAGTCCCTTACTCTGGGCCTTCTTCGCCTCGATCGATGCCTGGACCGTCTTCAGCAAAGCACGGGCCTCGGAGATATTTGTGGCGTCTGGGTGTGCCGCAATGGCCTCTTCGAGCGCGGTACTGGCGGCTTCGTCAAGACTGCCGCCCCGAACGCGAAGGATTACCGTGTCGAGAGCGGCAGTCTGGTCCAGCTTGCCCTTCGCAGCACTGAGAATCGCCATTACTGCGTCGCGGTCAGTCCACCCGTCCTTAGTTCTGGTGTAGCCGGCTTCACGGTAACACGCAGTCTCCACCTCGCGAAGCAAGGCAGCTCTCGCGGTCTCTATCTTCTTTTGATGCTGCTGCTCAAGCCGAGCAATCATATCCTTGGCCAGTTTCACCCGTTTCTCGTCGGTGCAGGTATGAGCGTCCAGTTCAGGCGTGAAATCCACGCGGTTGACGCGAGTCGGTCCCACACGGATCATCCCGGGGGAGATCTCGATCACCATCCCCGAAACCTGGCGCCCCCTGGCATCTTTGAACGAGACCATGTCACCACGTGCCCAAGGCTTGAGCCAGTTCTGCACGGATTCCTCGACCGCCAGACGATCGAATGCCCCGACCTCCTTGTTCACCCGTGCCGTTAGCGTCTCCTCGATGAGCGCCTGCACGTCATCGCGGCTCATGGTCGTCCTCGGAATGGGCCAGTCAAACCCCAGGTCCGCGGCCACCTGACGATAGTCGGCGTCCTGAGCATACGACAGCGCTACGAGAACGCTCATGAACAGACTGAAAAGCCCCCGCGTCAGATCTCGCGTATTCATGGAATCTCCTCCTGGCAGCCCCGCTTATCGTGATGCAGTCCATGTCGCCTAGAGCTAAGGGAGTATAGGCTGACCAAGTGCGGGGTCAAGGTGCTTTCGGCAAGTCCGGCAATGCGTGTTATACAGAGGTCGCCTCTCACTGCATCTGACTCGTCTCGTCGCCGCGTTACGGTGGGCTCTCCAGGAAGGATTGACAACTCCCATGTCTGTGGTATCCTAACGGCGTAGGCCGGTGCGATGGGACGCAACGGTCCTCGCCGCGGGCGCTGCCGGGCGTGACTGCGGCCGTACTCGAGCTATGGCCGCGCGACGGGGTCGGCTTCAGCTAAGGAGGAAAGCCATGGGGGGATACACATCGAAGTTGGCAGACGCACTTGCGCTCATGGTTCTTGTCCTTGCGGCAGCGGTACTGGCTCTGCTCCTCGCTGTGGTGGTATCGGGCCAGCTCTATGGTTGCAGTGAAAGGCGTCGTGAGCAAGTGGCTCCGGAGCAGCGTGTCAAGGCAGAGACGCAACAGGCGGAGAGGGAAAGGCAGCGGGTTGAGGCAGAGAGGCTCCATGCAGATGCAGAAAGGCTGCGTGTTGACGCAGAAAGACAGCGCACGGAGGCTATGAAGCAGCGCACTGTAGCTGCCTGGCAGGCTCTGCAGGCTGTCGATGCTCAGATGTCGAGCCGGGAATATGACTTGGTCA
>MWCV01000122.1 GCA_002070215.1 Chloroflexi bacterium ADurb.Bin180
GGGTACAACCCGTTCTCCACGGGGGCATTCGCGGTGCTGGAGGGGGGCGAGCTGATCCGGGTCGTTGACGAGGACATGGCCGTAGCGTTGATTCGGCAGCCTGGCCAACAGGTGGCGCTGGTGGCGCTGGACGGCTGACCCTGGGAGAGGGTCGGCGCAGAAGCAAAGCAGCAAAGCACGGAGGGGAGAGCATATGACGGGATCAAACGCGCCCTAGTGGCGCGGGCAAAAGGGGGTGCCTACATGGCACCAGACAGAGAAACGCCCCCTGTGGGGACAGGAGGCGCAAAAACGGGTTACACGGGACCTGCGTACACCCCGAGTATACCCCGAGTCACCCCTGCCTGCAAGAAACGAATCACCCCCGAGCAGATTCGCGACGCTGCCCAGGCCGACCCCGTGCGCGCCTATGAACGCGCTGGCCTGGCCGGGATCAAGCGCGACGGCGCTGAGCGCTGGCAGGCCGTCTGTCCCCTGCACCCCGACAAGAACCCGTCCCTGAAGGTCTTCGGCGACGGTGGGTTTAGGTGTTTCGGCTGCGCTGCCGGTGGGGACCTGCTGGATTTCTACATGGCGCTGCGCCAGGTAGATTTCGCGCGCGCCTGCGAGGACCTGGGGGACCTGCTGGGGTTGACCGGGACCCCGAACACCTGGCAGCCACGCCGACCCCCTAGCACGTCGCACGCACGTCCCCAAACCCCTGATCCCCCCCTGATCCCCGACACAACGGTACAGGCCATGCACCGTGCGCTATTGGCCGACCCTGCACGCCTGGCATGGCTGACCGAACGCAAGCATATACCCCGGTGGGTTGTACGGGAGGCCAGCATAGGCCTGGGGGTCGGTCCCTGCTGGCACGGCAGGGAGCGTTTTGCGATCCCCGTGCCGACCCTGGACGGCAACGGCTGGCGCGACGTGCGAGGGTATCGGCCGAAGGGCGACCCTAAGATTCTGCCATGGCAGAAGGGGACCGGCCGGCCGACCCTGTACCCCTGGCCATGGGTATGCGCCGAAACCCGGCTGGTGTGGTGCGAGGGCGAATGGGACGCGCTGAACCTGATCGGCAGAGGTATACCGGCCATAACCTGCACCTGTGGGGTCGACGGCGCGCTGGGGGTAGAGCTCCCCGACCTGCACGGCAAGACCTTCGTGGTCCTTGGGGACGCCGACGCTGCCGGCGATCGGCTGGGAGAGAACCTACCAGACAGGCTATACGCTGCAGGCGCCGTGGCCGTGTCGGTTGCGCGCTGGGAGGATGTATGCCATGAAAGAGCATGAAGCGCTGCCTGTCGGCTACGACGCCACGGATTTCGTACAGGACGGAGCAACCCACGAGGACCTGCAGAGGTTGCTGACCTCGGGGACCCTTATTCCACCACCTCCGAAGACGGCCTGGACGCCGACGGAGCTGCTAACCACAGCCTTCCCCGAACCCCGGTGGGTTGTCCCTGGCCTGATCCCCGAGGGGTTGACCGTGTTGGCAGGTAGGCCAAAGCTCGGCAAGAGCTGGCTTGCTCTGCAGGTGTCGCACGCGAAGGCGATCGGGGGACAGGTGTTCGGCCAGGCCGTGACGCAGGGACGCGTCCTATACGTGGCGCTGGAGGACAACCCCCGGCGCCTGCAGGAGAGGCTGGAGACAATCGGCTGGGAGACAGGACAGGACGACGCCACATTTATCTTCGCCTGCGACGCCGTGACCCTGGACAGCCACCTCGAGCACGAGAGGCCGGCGCTGGTCGTCATAGACACCCTGTCGCGCTATTGGTCGGCCGTGGGGTGGGACCAAAACGACGTGACCCACATGACGGCTGCCATGGCCGACCTGCACGCCAAGGCAGCGACGGACGGCCTGGCGATCATCGGGGTTGACCACCACAATCAGGCTGCAGGCAAGAAGGACGACCGGGACGCCGTACAGGACGTAATGGGGTCTACCGGCAAGGTGGCCGTGGCCGACACAATCCTTGGCCTGTACAGGCAACGTGGCGAGAAGGACGCTCACCTGGCCGTCACCGGCAGGGACATTGACGAACGCGAGCTGCTGCTGCGACAGGACCACAGAACCCTGTGTTGGCACCTGATCCCCGACGGCCAGGCGCGCAAGGGGACAGAGGAGGTCCTGGCCGTCCTGCAGGCAGCGACAGACGGCCTGAGCCTGTCGGCCGTCGCAAAGGCTGCTGAGCTGAACAAGGGGACCGTTTCGCGCGTATTGGCTGACCTGCTGAACGTGGCGCGCCTGGTCACATTCGACGGCGATCGGTACAGGCTAGTACCCCCTGCAGGGGACGCTGATCCCTTCGCCGGGGGGGGTGTTTAGGTGCAACGGAGAGAGAGAGAGAGAGAGAGAGAGAGAGAGAGAGAGAGACGGGATTTGTGCAACACCTGCAACGGCTGCAACGGCTGCAACACCTGCAACGCTGCAACCCCCCCCCAACCGTTGCAACCGTTGCAGGCCGTTGCAATTGACCTGCAACCCCCGGGAGGCCAAGGGCGCCAGGGGTTTCTTGGCACCCGTTGCAACCGTTGCACAAATG
>MWCV01000123.1 GCA_002070215.1 Chloroflexi bacterium ADurb.Bin180
CTGTGCCGGGGATACAGCCTTGAGATAGCCGCGACGCAGGAGCCGCAAAGTGTCCCCAACCGGTGACGGTTACGAAAAGAGTGACCGTCTCGAGCTGGGGACATGAAAACCAATAGAAAGAAGGTGAGAAAGCCGGAGGAACGTGAGGGTAGGCCTTTGAGCCGAGTTGTCTTGTGCCCACAATAGAGGTGGGCCAAAACGCAGATTGTGGTACACTGTACTTGGCAAAGAACACCGTACCGAGGTCTGCGAAATGGCCCACACACAGCATACCACGAAATGTCTGCTGACACAAACCTGCCAGACGTTGACACTCCTCAGCTTGCTGGCCCTCGCTCTGCAGGCCCAGCCGGTGGAAAGTCTAGCAGGTTGGGTTGCCTGCCCATGCGTTCTGCCGAGTCTGCCCGCGATGGGTGCCAAGCCCGGCAGCCGGGCTCGTTCTTGTTCTGCTGGCATTCGTCTGCGTCAGGCAGTGCGTTACGGACTCAGGAGTTGGCCGCAGCCGTGCGTGCGCAGTCTCATCCTGGCCCTCTTGTGGACCCTGGCTGGAAAGCAGTTGCCAGCCTGGATCATCGGCTGGCCTTGGATGTTGTGGATGTGGCAGGTCATGGCCGCTTTCTGGCCGGAACTGGGCCGCCAACCCCTGTGGCGAGCCGGACAGCAAGTGCTGTGGCAAGGGCAGCGAGTGGTAATGGTGGTCGCTCTGGGCCTTGCGTTCAGGCAGGTCAGGCAGACGGGAGGTGATGCTCATGGTCCAAGTACACCGCTTCTGTTTGGGCTAGGCTGTCAGTATTGTGGCCGACAGGAGCCATGGGTCGAGGTGCAACGCGACCAGGATGGCAGCTACCAGGCCACCCTATGCGGTCACTTCACCATCCGGGTGCCTGGTGATCATCCCTTCCGGGTGCGGATGCTCATGCTGTTCTTGAGGCTACTGGATGCGCCTGGCCCATCACGGCGGAGCCGGCGGACACGGGACGGGCGCACCCCTTTTGTGCGCCAAGTACAGGCCTCGGTCTGGTTTGGGTTACCCCATCCAGATATCAGCCGCGTCGAGGGCTACTGGTATCGGGGCGACTGGCCGGAGCTGTTCAGCCAGAACACCTTGGAGATTCTGACGCCCGAGCTGGTTCGTCGCGTGGCCCAAGTGTGCGCCACCTTTCCCCGGTGGTGCCAGGATGAGGTGTACGAGCACCTGCAGAGCCAGGGAGTGGCCCTCAATCGCCGCCAGGTACGCCAGGCGATGGAGCAGAGCGGCTGGACTACGCTACGCCAGGAATTGCGGCAGCGCTATCGCTGGACCAAGGGGTCCTTTCGTTTGCGCGAGAAGTGGATGGTAGAAGAACTCCTGCGACTGGTCCATCACTTGCAGACGTGTCTGGAAACAGGCCAGCCACTGCCTGTGGAAGAGCAGGTGGCGCTGGCCGACCTGCGGGTTCTGACCCGGGAAGTAGGAGCCGAAACTCCTCCACCGCCCAAGGCGCCGCCCTGGTTGTGGCGAGTGGAGCAGGTGCTCTTTGGGCAGTGGGCGGAGGTCCCAGACGACACGGTCCGTTGCCCCACCTGCGGTTCGACGTGCGTGGTGCGCAAGAGTCGCAAACCGCGGCTGAAAAGGGTCTATGACGCCCAGGGGAGCCTGCAAAAGGTGCCCGTCTACCGTTACTACTGCCGCAATCAGGAGTGCCCGCGTCAGACCTTCACCCACCTGCCATCGGGTCTGCTACCGTACTCGCCGTACCGGCTGGACCTGCACCTCCGCGCCCTGCAAGCCTACAGCTGGAGCTACAGCACCTATCGCCGCGTCGGCCAGGCCTTACAGGTGAGCGAGATGACGGTTTATCGCTGGGTCAGTGCCTGGGGACATGAACTGCTGCCCGTGGCGGCCATCTTTGGCCTAGTGCGCTCCAGTGGGGTGGTCGGCGTGGACGAGAAGTACGTCCTGGTGCCGAAAAACGACAAACCGGAAGGCAAAAGGCGAGGCTGGATGTACGTTTACCTGGCCGTCGATGTCCACACCTACGACTTGTTGCACATCGCCATCTACCCTCACAACACACAACAGAGTGCCCATGCCTTTTTGCTGGCGTTGCGGGCCAAAGGCTATCGCCCGCAGGTGATCGTCACCGATCTGCGCCGCGACTACGGTCCAGTCATCGCCCTGGTGTTTCCCAAAGCACAGCATCACGAGTGCCTGTTTCATGCTGAACAGGAGATCGGCCGTTACTTGCGGGAGGCATTGGGTCGTGACTATGCCCAACAGCACCCCGTAGCCGAGGCAGTACGTGCTGAGGTTGTGCGCGTCTTTCAGGTACAGACGAAACGCATGGCTGAGGATCGCTACCAGGCCTTGTTGGCCCGGCGCGAAGCAGTGACGCAGGTTGAGCCTGCCCTGGAGTGGATATTCGAGTTTCTGGCACAGCACTGGCTGCACCTGGTCAATTCCGTGGAGAACGACCTGATCCCGGCGACGAACAACGCCACGGAGATGGTCATCCGGCGCTTTGACCAGCACTACCAGAACTTCTGCGGCTTT
>MWCV01000124.1 GCA_002070215.1 Chloroflexi bacterium ADurb.Bin180
TTGATCACACGGTGCCGCCCAAGCAGAACCGCCAGAGCTCCGACCACCGTGCCTGCCGCCAGGCCGTAGGACCTGAGCCAGGCAAAGCCGAGCGCCGGAATCGCCAGGCCGGCGTCGCGGCGAGCCACGAACCAGGCAAAGGGCACTCCCGCCGCCACCCAGGCCAGCACCACCACACCCAGCACGACCCACATCAGCGGGTGCACACGCAGCAGCGGCACGATGCCAAAGCTGAGCGCCATCAACCCGACCTGCGCCTTCAGGCTGAAAGGCGTGTAGGCGTCCTTCAGCATCTTTTCCGGATGAGCAGCGTAGGCCACGGTGCGCCAGTACCCCCTCGAGGCCTTGACGCGCAGGTAACCGAGCAGCGTGGTCGGGTGTTCATGGTAGACGGCGGCCCGGGGCGCAAAGGCCAACCTGTCCCCGCGCGCGGACAGGCGAAACGCCAGCTCGACGTCCTCATTCCCCTGCAAGTCGCTGCGAAATCCTCCCACCTGCCGAAAGACCCAGCGACGCACGGCGGCGCAGTGCGTGGCGAAAAAGTCAATGCTCTGCTGGTGGGCCAGACGCGCATAGCGCTCTTCAAACTCGAGCTGACACAGGCGTGCGATCCAGTTCTTCTGACGGGTCCGATATACCCCGTAAGCCGCCGACACCATCGGCGGATCGAACGCCCGGGCGAGCTCCTGGCTCCAGTCCGATGCCGGCTCACAGTCAGCATCGGTGAACAGCAGGATCTCGCCCAGTGCGCGGCCAGCCCCCACGTTGCGCGCCTCGGCCGGCCCCTGCCTCGCGGGCAGGGTGATCACCAGTGCCCCGAACTCGCGCGCTACGTCGCCCGAGCCGTCGCTGGAGGCATCGTCGACCACGATCAGCTCATCTCGGCCCAGTTGAGGCTCCAGTGCCTTGAGGCAGCGCCGCAGCTGCTCGCGTTGATTGCGCACTGCGATCACAATCGAGTTCGGCATAGACCCCGTCCTGTCGTCGTTCGACTATGGGCGAAGCGTATAGAGCCTGCCATCGAATGACCAGCGGTACGCGTTGAGCAGGTCCTGGTCCTCATAGGTCAACTGCACCGGTCTGCTGGCACCCAGGGCCGACACTACCAGTTTGGTAGCCTCCGTGCTGTCGCCCTGCGCGGGCAGCCCGGCCAGCTCCGGCAACAGAGCCGCCACCTGTGAACGGTACCAGCCCAGGGCCAGCAGGTAACGATCCACTACCGTCACGTCCTTGCGCTGCCCCAGCCCGTAGCGACAATACCACAGCGGGAAGGTTTGCAGGTCCCCCCGTGAGATCAGGACAGCCTCCGGTTCAGCGCCCTGGAGCAGCGACATTCCCGCTTGATACGCCTCCTGATCCTGGCTCAGATCCATCGTCGCGAACCGTGCCACCAGCGATCCAGCCGGCAGAACCAGCACCGCCAGCAGCGCCACCGTGCTCAGTGTTCGTCGACCACGCGCGTACAGCCACTCTCGCAGCTCTACCAGCAGCGCGGCGGCCCCCTCCGCCAGCCACAGCGCAACAAAGAGCGCCACTGGTACTAGATAGACGTACGAGTCGGTCGTTCCATATGCTATCGCATAGGCACTGGTCAGTGCCAGATAGGTCAGGCCATGCAGCGTCCGGCGGCGGTCGCTATCCCACGCCTTCCACAGGCCGAGCAGGACCAGAGCCAGCCCCACGATCCCCAGTTCTCTCACCCAGATGCTGAGCCAGGCCGCCAGCCTGCGCGGCCACTGCTGAGCCAACAACCCGCCCAGGTAGCTCTGGTAAGCCTTGCCCGTGACCAGCCACACAAAGCCAGACCATTCGCTGGCCTGACCCCAGTTCGGCACCGGTTGGGCGCTCGCGCGCAGCGGCAAATAGACGTACATCGCCAGACCCGGCAGCAGACAAAGGAGCAGCGCGCCGGCCCTCCGCGGCGTCAGCCAGCGGCGAATGGCCCGTGCATAGGGCCACAGCGAAGGCAGCAGCAAAGCCGCGGCAACGTGGTGGGCCAGCACCAGGCCAAACACCAGCGCCAGGAGGTAGGGACGAGCCGGCCGGCCCGCCGCCACGACCAACCACAGCCACAGAGCAACGAGGAGAGCACTCAGAGCATAGACCTCGGGAATGGTCGCCTGTGACCACAGCAGCGACCCAAAGGCCAGCATCCCCCCCGCCGTCGCCGCCGCCACCAGGTGAACCACCGCATTGCCGTCTTTAGCGCGGTTGGTCGTCGCGGCGTACGAGGCCAGGACCAAGACCCCTACCGCCAGGGCAGCGCACAGACCCGAGAAGCGGCTCACGTTCCCCGCCGGCTCCCCCGGCAGCAGGGTGACCACGTGCGCCAGCATGGTGTACAGCGGGTAGCCGGTCGGGTGAGGAATACCGAGGTTGATGGCTGCCGTCACCAGGTCACCGCTGTCCGGGCCGTCGTGGCGAAAAGTGATCGTCGGAGAGGCGGTGCGCCAGTACACGGCCA
>MWCV01000125.1 GCA_002070215.1 Chloroflexi bacterium ADurb.Bin180
ACATCTTACCCAGGTTGGCCCTGGTATCGTCAACTACAGCACACTAATTCTCAAAGAGCCGATCGCCTTTCGTGCCTCAGGATTATTCGGATAGGCTCTTAGTCGGGCAGTGAAGACCTCGGAGCCCGCCGGCGCGGCCGCGACATCCTGGTAGAACGCGTCCGGGATGGCCGCGCCTGTCTGGGCCTTGAGATAGCCCAGGACCTGGAAGAGGGTCTGGTTGCCGTGCCCCTGGGCGGTCAGCGCGTCGATGAGGCGGCCCGGGGCGTGGTTGCTGATGTTCAAGGTCAGCACAGTGACTTCGCTATTGTCTGCCGGGCCGGTCAGCGCCTCCCGGGGAGGTGAGGCGTCGCCGACCGCGGCTGGCGGGACGGCGGCGGACTGCCGGGCGGTGTGGCCCAGCAGGAGGGTTACTGCCAGAATGGTGCCGAGAATGACGGCAAGGCGTTTGCTGAGGAGTTTCATGGTCGTCTCCGTTGAAAATGGTCCTGTTACCCGACTGGGGCAGCGAACGGCGCCAGTTCGACCCGGTAACCGAGCTTTTCGAGACGGCGGACGGCTCGGCGTTTCACCGCCTCACAGTCCCGCTCATCGAAGTAGTTGCCACCCAGGTCTTCGTAGGTCGTCTGCCGAGTAATCAGGTGATAGCCGGTAACCAGTAAACTGTGCCCGACGGCGACCGCTGCCCGTTGTTTGCCTCGCCGGGCAGCCAGACGACGATAAAGCGCCTGAAAGTACTTGTGCTTGGTGCGGGCTGCGCCGTGGGCCGCTTCAATCAGCGCACGACGGAGCCACGGACTGCCTTTGCGCGTGCGCCCGCTCTTACGTTTGCCCGCACTCTCATTGTTGCCCGGACACATGCCGGCCCAGGAAGCCAGGTGGTCGGCATCCTCGAAAGGCACCAGATCCGCACCGATCTCGGCGACGATGATCTCGGCGAGGCGCTGGTTAATACCCGGTAAAGAGTCCCAGGTCGCCAAAGCGGCCGCAAAAGGGCGCATCTGCTCCGCAATCTGCTGATCCAGGTGGCCGATCGCTTCATCGAGAAAGTCGATGTGGCTGAGATGCTGGGCTAACATGAAGCGATGATGCGGCCGCACGCGCCCGCTTAACGCCTTCACGAGCAGGGCTTGCTTGTCGCGCAACCGCCCCTTGGCTAACTCAGCCAGCGTGGCGGCATCGCTCTGGCCCTGGACGATCTCAGCCAACATGGCGCGGCCACTTACCCCCATCACATCGCTGGCCACGCTCGCCAACTTGATATTGGCGTCTTCCAGCACCTTCTGCACCCGATTGACCTCGCTCTTGCGTTCATCCCCCAACTTCGTGCGATAGCGCGTCAGATCCCGTAGTTCGCGCAACACCTCAGAGGGGATGAAGCTGCCTTTGAGTAACCCATGTCGCAAAAGGTCAGCGATCCATTCGGCGTCCTGCACGTCGGTCTTGCGCCCCGCCAACGCTTTGATGCGTTCGGCGTTGACCACCAAGATGGCGAACCGGTCGTCCAGCAGGTTGTATACTGGCTTCCAGTACACCCCGGTGCTTTCCATCGCCACATGGGTGACGCCCAACCCTGCCAACCAGCCCGCTAAGGCCTCCAAGTCCCCGGTCATCGTCGCAAACGTGCGGGTTTCCTTCACCGGCTGACCGTCGGACCCAGGCACGATCGCACAGGCCACCACGGTCTGCTTGTGGACGTCAATCCCGCAACAACGCTCATACACGACTTGCATGTCTTCCCTCCGCTGCTCTCGCTCGCTCCAGCGGAGTGCCTGATGATCAAAGATTCTCCGTTACGTGCTCTCCCCTGACGGGGGGCAACAGTCAGCGGTGCCTGCAGGCACTCAAGTCAAACTCCTTCCGGACTCGTGGCACCAAACTTACCATCCGACTTCTCACCGGAGCGGCACCCTATTTTACCCATTTTCATGCGCAGCGGTGAGCCGTGGCTCATAGACAACTCCTTGTGAATGGATTGGGCGGGCTTGGCCCGCCAGGTGACAGGCTGTGTGGCGTCCCGGTGCGCCATTGCGCCGGGACTGGGGCGGTAGGGTCGCCGAACGGCATCCGGCACGGGCAGTCGCAGTGTCTGGGCAGCGGGAAGCGCGCCAGCCAGACCTGCCCGTACCGGAGAGGCCGGAGACGCAACAAAGGCTGCTTCCAGTTTCCCAGTCCTGTATTCAGTTGTCCGTGCTGGATCCCGTCTTGAGTTGTGGGTTTGAAGGCGTGGGCGGAGGGCGCGTGTGGTGCGGAAGTGGCAGCGGACGTCAGCCAGGCTGACGCGCGGCCCACCACTGCGCCGGGATCGATCCTCGCACGACGCCGCGGTTCCGCAAAGGGACAGGGGTGACAGAGGCGCATGTTTCTACGGCTGCATTATCCCCGTTTTGTGCTGGACAAGGCGGCAAAAGCCACGTCAGCCAGCACCTGTCG
>MWCV01000126.1 GCA_002070215.1 Chloroflexi bacterium ADurb.Bin180
CCAGGCGTTCCTTCCACGCGGTCACCCCTTTGTCGGGAGGTGTGCAATGAAGGTGAATGTCACGGTCTACGGTCAGGCCCCCGATGTCTGGCAGAGCCTCCTGGGCACCCTCAATGCCCACGAGTACAAGATCGAGTCCCAGTCCCCTTACACCACCCTCACTGCTTCTCGCGGGAACAAGACCTTGATCCAGTTCCTTGTAACCACCAAGGGCGGCTATCGCGACCTGGTGGTGAGCCTCACCCCCAAGGGCGGCAACGCCATCGCGGTGCAGTTCAACTTTCGCTTTCCCACTGTGACCACGGTCTACGAAGGGACCATGAAGGACTGCCGGGAAATGGTCGCCCAGTTCGCCGCAGCCGCAGCCCAGCCCGGTGCCGCGCCCGCTCCGCCAACGCCAGGCGTCCAGGCCGCTTCCTCGCCTCCACCAGCCGCAGCCGCCGCAACCGGCTACGCGCCTCCGCCTGCCCCCGGCCGGGTGGATGTCTCCGGAGCTACTTGCAAGGCTTGCGGTGCTGTGGTCGGCCCTGGCGCCCGCTTCTGTCATGGCTGTGGCGCGTCGCTGGCCGCTGCCGCCACCTGCCCCAAGTGCGGAGCCCCTCTCATCCCCGGCGGCAGCTTTTGCGAAAAGTGCGGGGCGCGCGTCACACCCTGAGAGGTTGCCGGCGCTTCACCGCTTCAACTGAGCAGCACTCGGCCCTGTGCTCCTACCCTTGCTTTAGAGTTGGGCCAAAGGCCTTCCAGATGAGCAGCGTGGCCGTGCCAAAGGCCGCGCCCAGCAGACCCAAGATCAGCGCCAGGAGCCACCACGCCGACTGACTTCCCTGGCCGGACAGTGCACCCTGAACCGCGCTGAATCCAGCGAACCCCAGCGCCAGCGCGCCAATGATTCCGAACAGCCAGGTGAGCGTGCGCGTCAGCCCCGCGCCAGATGCTTCAACCTCCGCCTGCACCTTCTTGCGCATCGAAACCAGGTCTCAGCAGGAGCTCGAGCTCGGTCCGGTCGTCTTCGTCCGCGACGTCGTCCACCGAGGCGTATTCTCTGCCGTTGATGGCGACCGAGACCACCTCGCCATCTTCATAGTTGATGCTGTAGCGTTTGCCAGCCATCTCCCCTCCCTCGCGTCGCCGTGCCTGACGCTGCGCTTCAGTGAGCGCCCTATCGCGCCAGGATCAGCGGCAGGTGCAGTTCGAACCGGGGCACGCTGGTTTCCGTCGCCGTGACGGTTGCGCTGGGGGTCGCCGTCTGAGTGCAAGTAGGCGTGCTGGTGGGGGTGGCGGTAGCGGTTGGCGGACAGGTACAAGTCGCGCTGGGCGTCGGCGTTTCCGTCGCCGCTAGTGTCACGGTGGCAGGCGGCGTATGAGTCGGGGTGGCCGTGAGCGTGGCCGTTGGCGTGGCGGTCGCCGTCTCTGTCTCGGTAGGAGTGCTGGTGACCGTCGGAGTGCAAGTATCCGTTGGTGTCCGGGTCACCGTCGGCGTGCAGGTGCGCGTGGGCATAAACACATCGTAAAAGCGCAGCCCCTCCCAGACGCACTGAGCGGGATGGGAAAAGCGCAGCCAATCGTAGGTGGCAACACGCGCCCCGTTCGGCACCCAGGCAAATACCGACACATAGCCCGGCGGATTTAGTTCCAGCACATGGTAGTAGCTGTACTGCAGCGTTGTGTGTACCGTGAAATAGCCCGTCCCGTCGGTGAGCACCTGGTCGAGCAGGCCACCGGTCATATAGTCCGACTCGACCGGCGAGCCCCACAGCGACACCTGGACTCCGCCCATGCCCACTTCCGAGCCCGGCCATCCCGAGTAGACATGCCCGCTAAAGACGTATTCTTGCCCGTCTGCCGCAGTCACGCCCGCTGGCTCTCGCAACGCCCTGACCGGCTCTTCGCTCACGCGGGCCAGGCCGGCAGCCAGACTTACGAACAGCAGCGCCGCCACCAGGCGCGCTCGGTTCGACGATGTGCGCAACGATACCGCCCTTCTTGGCGACCAACCGCGTCGCCGCCTGGCCGGGCCTGACGCCCGGTCACGAGCCGCTATTCTAGTGCGTCACACACGGCAGGTCAATTCCACTTACTGCGAGAGTGTGGAAAAACCGCCTGAGGAGCACGAACACATCTCAATGTGTACCTAGTCAGGGCATGCTGTTCGAGCGGGATTAGGTTCGTAGTTGCCGTAGGTCTCTGAGCTAGTGCGAAGAGGCGCTTCAGCGCTCCCCATCCGGACAGGCTGACCCCGACCAGCACGTCGGGGCGCCAGTAGGCAGAGCCTGTACTACGAACCTTTCCGCGTTCGTACTTGGCGATCTCCCGTCTGCTGTTGCACGTCGCCCACATATTCCACACTCTCC
>MWCV01000127.1 GCA_002070215.1 Chloroflexi bacterium ADurb.Bin180
GATCGAGGGCTCCCTGCGGTTCCGCAGCGCCTCCGATGCGGTTGGCCCCCGCTACCTGGTGGACTTCTGGAAGGTCGCCATCACGCCCGACGGCGCCCTGGCCCTCCTCACCACCGAGTTCGGGGAGATCACCCTGAAGGCCGCGGTGCAGGAGGACACCAGCAAGAGCATCGGGGAGCGGTATTTCCGAATGGTGCAGCTGTAGGCTGGACGATGAGGGGGCCGGGTCACACCGGCCCCGCTCGAACAGGAGGGAGACCCGTGGAGATAGGCGGCCGGAAGTTCCAGCAGATCGAAGACTGGACGGTGGAACAAGACTGGTGGCTGATGCAGCGCATCCGGGCCGCGGGCCTGGACTCCATCGGGGTCAGGTCCGAGAGGCCGGACGACATCGCCATCTCGATCTCGGAGGCCATCGAGGCCAAGCTGGCCGAGAGCGGCCTGACGGTGGACCTGCTGGGCGGCCTGCTCGTTCCCGAGGGGATGAGCCCGGACGCCTGGACCCCTGCCATGGCCGAGGAGACTGCGGCCTTCCTGAAGCGGCAGCGTGGCCGAGAGGCCCGGGAGGCGGTGCGGAACCTGGCCGTGTGGGCTTTGGTTCATTTTTTCGCCAACGGGCTCGTCTCCTTCAAGATTTCACCGACGCCTTCCAGCGTGAGCGACGGGCCCCAGACGCAGGTGGACGAACAGGTGCGGACGACTGGCGAGGAAGCCGGAGCCTGAACCTGGGGGACTGGAACCTCCCGGTTCGGCAGGTGGCAGGCTGGGACTACGACCAGGCCCGGCGCGTGGCCAGGTGGCCCCTGCGGGAACTCCTGCTGGCCTTCCTGGAGCACATGAGGGACCGGGCGGTGGAGGCCTACCGCTGGGATGTGCTGACCTGGGCGGTGCTGGAACCACACCGGAAGGAAGAAAGCAGAGGCAAGCCGCCAAAAGTGCCCGATATTCTCAAGAAGGGGTGAAAGATGGCTGGTTCTGACATCCGGGTAAAGCTCACGGCCGAAGGCATCCAGGAGGTGGTCAGATCGCTGCGGCGCCTTGAAGGCGAGGCAAAGAAGGTCAAGAAGAGTGTGTCTGGGGTCGGCAGCGACATGAAATCTGCGCTGGCCGGGATTGGCTTCGCCGCAGCCGCCCGGGGCATGGCGCAGCTGGTCAAGGGAGCGATCGACTACCAGGACAAGATCGAGGAGATGACCGGCATTACGGGAGCCGCTGCCGAGGTTGTATCGACGCTTGGAGTGGCCGCGCGAAAGGACGGTGTGGAGCTGGAGGTTCTATCCAAGGGCCTCAAGAAGTTTTCGCAGTTCATGCTCGACGCGCAGCGGGGTGGCGCTGCCACCACGCGGACCCTGTCCCAGATGGGGCTTTCGGTTGATGTTCTCAGGGGCAAAAACATCGGCGAGCAAATGGAGATCATCGCCCGGGCGCTTGAGGGCCGATCTGGCATGGATCGCACCGCTCTGAGCATGGAACTGTTCGGGAAGGCTGGGGCCGATCTGGAGGGCGTGCTTGAGACCTTGAGCCGTGACGGGTTCCAAAAGCTCCAGGAGGAAGGCCGCAAGACCGGCGAAGTGATCACGGATGATGTGGCCAAGGCTGGCAAGGAAGCCAAAGCGAAGATGATGGAGCTGGACGCCCAGGTGCGTGGTCTCACCCAGAACCTTACGGCTGGGCTGGTACCGGGGCTCACGAAGGCGGCTGAAGGTTTCAAGGACGCCGCAGCCGAGGGCGCTAACGCCGGGGCTGGAATCCGTATGGTAGGGCAGGGTATCGGCTGGGTGGCGAAGGTCGCGATGTCCGCGTTTGTGTTCATGGGCAAAGCGCTGGGGCATGGCCTAGCCAACTGGGCAGAGTTCTTTGAAGGTGTTTACGACGCGATCAAGACCGGGGGAGGTGCAATTGCGGACGGGTTTGCGACGATAAGCGTCTCGATTGGTCAAGCGGTCCAGGGCAACATTGGGGCGGCCCGTTCGGTGTTCAAGTCCGGGTTTGCCAAAATCGAGATGGACGTAAAAGAGCTTTCCACCAGGATGGCCGGGCGGTTCAACTTGGTGAAAGACAACATGTTTGGGTCCGGGTGGACCAACATCAAGAGCGCCATCGGCAAAATCTGGGAGGATCAAGGCGCTGCAGCCGCAGGTGGGGGCACCAAGCCCGACAAGAAGGACCTGGTCATCACGGCTGATGGCGCCGAAAAGCGCGCCGGTCAGGCCATCGCGGCCCAGGCCAAGCGGGCGCTGGACGCCGAAAAGGAAGAGCTGGAAGCCTTCCTCGAACTGACCGAAAGCTTCTACGAGCGCGGCCTGATCGACCTGGACACCTACCTCGCAGCCCGCCGCACGGCCATC
>MWCV01000128.1 GCA_002070215.1 Chloroflexi bacterium ADurb.Bin180
CGCATCGACGAGCTCCTGGCAGAGAACGAACGACTGCCGCGCAAGCAGCGCTACACCGGATACAAGATCTTCGAGGACATCTACCACAGGGGATATCGGGGCAGCGAGTCAGGGGTGAGACGCTACATCGGCTCGCGTCAGCAGGGGACGAAAAAGCGCCAGGTATACATGCCACTGGAGTTTGACGAGGGAATGGATGGCCAAGTGGACTGGGGAGAAGCCCAAGCGATCATCGCCGGCGTGGAGCTGACGGTGCAGTTGTTCGTCATGCGCCTGTGCTACTCCCGGAAGCTGTTCGTCCGGGCCTTTCCGACCCAGAGGCAGGAAGCCTTCTTTGAAGGACACATCCACGCTTTCTATCACTTCCAGGGCATCCCACATCGTCTGAGCTACGACAACCTGAAGGTCGCCGTGCAGTTCATTCTGCGCAAAGGTGGCCGCCAGGAACAGAAGGCCTTTGTCGCCTTCCGCAGTCACCACCTCTTTGAGAGTCACTACTGCACGCCTGGGCAAGGTCACGAAAAAGGCCGAGTAGAGGATGGTGTTGGCTTTTCTCGCCGTCGCTTCATGGTGCCGGTGCCCAGGGTCGACTCCTTCGAGGAGCTCAACGACCATTTGCTGCGGGCATGCGTGGCCGATGACCAGCGCCGCGTCGACCGACAGCCGATGAGCGTGGGCGAGGCGTGGCGGAGGGAGAAACCGTACCTGCTGCCCCTGCCCGATCACGAGTACAAGTACTATGTCGCCAAGCCAGTGGTGCTCAACGGCTACAGCCAGGTGGAGTTCGAGACCAATCGCTACTCGGTGCCAACAGACCAAGCTTACCGTAACCTGGTGCTACGGGCCTATCCTTTCCGCGTGGACATCGCCCACATGAACAACGTCATTGCCAGCCACCCACGTTGCTACGGGCAAGAACAAGACGTCCTGGACCCACTGCATTACCTGTCGCTACTGGAGCAGCGACCGGGCGCCTTTGAGCATGCCAAGCCCATCCGGCGTTGGCGGAAGGAGTGGCCACCTGCCTACGAGCACCTCTTGAGACGGTTGCAGGCCGACAAGAACGGCCAGGGTGTTCGCGAGTTCGTCCGTGTGCTGGAATTGCACAAAGAGCATCCACCCAACCTGGTCGCCCGGGCGATCGAGCAGGCCCTGGAGTATGGCTGTGCTCACGCCGATGGGGTCAGACTGTGTCTCCACCAGCTGCTGGAGCCGGAAATGCGCCGGCCGGAGATGAGCTGGACCGAACCGCCGCCCTGGGCGTCTGTAGGAGAGCAGGCACCGGATTTGGCCTGCTACGACCGCTTGCTGGAGAGGGTATGACCATGGAGAATGCCATGCTCCTGGAGACATACCTCAAGAGACTGCGCTTGCCAACCTTCCTGCACAACTATGCCAAGTTCGCCGAGGATGCGGCTCGGAGCAAGCTTACCTACGACCGCTACCTGTTGGCCCTCACCGAGCAGGAGATCGCCCAGCGGGAGGAGAACCGGCAGACGCGACGGATCACCGGCGCTCGCTTCCCGGTGCTCAAAGAACTGGCCGATTTTGACTTCTCCTGCGTGCCTGGCTTGAACAAGCAGCGGGTGCTGGAGCTGGCTCGTGGGGAATACCTGAGCAAGGCCGAGTCGATCATCCTGGTCGGGAGTCCTGGCCTCGGGAAAACCCACATCGCCACCGGCCTGGCGCTGGCTGCTTGCCGGCAGGGTCACCGAGTCCGTTTCTACAATGCCGCGGGCCTGGTCAACGAGCTGATCCAGGCCCAAGACGAACATCAGTTGCCCAGGCTCCTGGCCACGGCTCTCCGGCACCGCCTCATTGTCCTGGACGAGCTGGGCTTCATTCCTTTCTCACCTGTCGGGGCGCAGCTGATCTTTCAGTTCTGTTCCACGTTGTACGAACGAGTGTCAATGATCGTCACGACGAATCTACGCTTCACCGACTGGACGCAGATCTTTGGCGATGAGCGGCTCACGGCTGCCTTGCTTGACCGGCTCACGCACAGATCGCACATCTTGGAGTTTACCGGTGAGTCGTTTCGATTTCGGCAGCGGATGCAACGAGAGGGAAAAGGAGAGGATGGTGAGTCGTGAGCAAGAGGTGGTTGGGCTGTGGACGGTATGGACAACTCGCAAGACGACGCGAGTTGACCACACCGCCCACAGCCCCTACGGCGGGCGCACATCTGGTGGGGTGGTCCTGTTTTCGGTGATCAAATGGTCCTGTTTTCGATGATCAGGGATCAAGCGGAATGACGGAACTGGCCCTGTTTTCGGTGATCAAATGGCCCTGTTTTCAGTTGACAAAAACAC
>MWCV01000129.1 GCA_002070215.1 Chloroflexi bacterium ADurb.Bin180
GGGTGCATTTCAGGATTCTGGGTAACATGGATCAAGCGGCTTTGGCCAGGCGCTTACAATCTTCATCCCATCGTCCGCTGTGCACTTCGCCTAGTGCGGCAAGCATCCGCGTCGCTGCTGGTCGGCTCCAGCTTTGGCCTCCACGCTTCATCCGCCAGGCCACGACGTTCTTGCCCCCGCTTTCTACACTCCCGCTGCCGATCGGCCGACCCTCAGCCCGAAATCGGGCATACTCCAGACGCTTGGCATGCTCGACAAAGTACCCTTGTACCTGTCGGATGGCCTTCCCCCGCTCTTTGCGGCGTCGTGGCAGTTCCGCCAGGGCTACCCGCACCTCAAAGAGCTGACCATTCCATAGCTCCGCCTTGCGTTGGGCCAGCCATTCTTTCGCTTCTGGGCTGCCCTCACCCCAGGCCGCGTTGCTGGCCTTTGCCAGGTTTTGCACGGCGTGGCTCCAGTCCAGGACTTCGACTCGCTCGGCAGGCAGGAGATGCTGTACCAAGTCCCAGATCCACTCTGCCCCATCGTTCACCGTCGTCAGCTTGACGGCATCAGCGACTCGGCGCCGTGTCAGCTCCCCCGCCAGGGCAGACCGAAAGGTCTCTTTCTCGCCCAACACGGCCCGGTAGCTGTGGCCTTTCAGTTTCAGCCCGTCTTGCCGGCCATGGATTTCATCTGTCGAAGCTGCTCCCGGCTTCTGGCCCTGGTGTTCTTTAGCCGGCCCGTCTCCGTTTGTCGCACCAGCGGCGGTAAAAACCTCCTCCTGCTTCTCATCCGACACAGGCGGTTCGCTCTGTGGGGGCGAGAGAACCGCCTCCGAAACCGCCACCATCTTGACTTCCCGGTAGCCTTCCTCTCGAATTAAGACGGTCAGACCGTCGATGGAGACACTGGCGTGTTCCGCAATTGGCTTTCGAGCAACGATCCAGGCGTTCGCTCCTTGTTCCAACTCCCCAGGCCAGCAAGGAGTCCTCTCTTCTTCGGCCAGCAGCTGCTCCTGAATCTTCTCCGTCACTTCCTCGTGATGCCGCCAAACGGTGCTATCCGATATCCATACCCCGGTGAAGCCGCTCACCGTCTGCGCAGCTATCTCAAAGGAGGGCTGAGTCGTCCCCATACGGGCACAGGCGCGAACCAGTCCTTCGCTCCAACTGTCACGCCTTAGTCTCAGACGCCTGTCCAGGGGGAAAAAGCCCCGCCTCACAGGCAGGGCAGTGGTAGTAGGCCCGCGGTATGTCGCTGTCGACCTTGAGTCCATGCACCGTTTTCTCGGGGTAGCCCTTGAACGTCATCTCTCGCCCACAGCGAGGACAGACCTGACCTTCAGCCTTGGTGCCCAAGTCCCCTTGGCGTAACCTCAGCTCCAGCGCCTTGCCCATCAGGTCACGTCCTTCATCACCAAGAAAGTCGTCCATGTCATCGAACGTGGCGTCTGGGTGCTCGTCATGCCAGGCGTTAAATCGGGTCCACAACTCCTGTGCAGCCTTGGAAAACTCTTCAGCAGCTTGTGATTGCGTACGACGCGCTTTCGATCGTTTGGGCATGGTTCTCTCCTCGCGAACGGCTTCTGCTTAGGAGTTATACCACGCTCCACACACAGCTGGCAAATCCAGCACTCGCCCTTATGTTATCCAGAAATCTGAAATGCACCCCAGGTCGTGATAGACGGCCGCGGTCTCCAGGAGGCGCCTCTCCTCCTCTCCCAAACCGGCGACAGCCGCCAGGCGCTGCGCTGCCGGCAAGACATCGTCGCGGGTATGCCACAGGTTGTGATAGGTCAGCTCGGGGGGCAGCTCCTCCTCCAGGCGCGCCAGGGCATACTCCCGGGCGGCAACCCAGTCGGCCGTGCCCTGCTCGTAAAAGCCGTTGCTCAGGACTGCCGATCGGGCGTTCAATTCCAGGCTGGCCTCGAAATAGCCCTCGGCCTCGTCGTAGGCGCCGGCCCGCAGAGCCTCCTGCCCGGCCTTTTCCAGGTATTCGATGGCCCGCCCCGGCTCGTCGGCCTGCTGCCAGTGGTGGGCCAGCAGCCCGTAGCAGGGCGCCAGGTCGTCGCCATGGGCCTCTTCCAGCCACCCGGCCACCAGGCGATGCAGCGGGCGCCGCTGGGCAAACAACAGCGAGTCGTAGGCCACCTGCTGTGCGGCCGGGTCCGCGAAGGCAAAGGCAGGCTCCGGCGACACCTTCTCCACCAACCCCG
>MWCV01000130.1 GCA_002070215.1 Chloroflexi bacterium ADurb.Bin180
GCTCGGCCGCCTGCACCTGACTCAAGCCGGCGGCCAGGCGGGCGGCCTTGAGCTGGTCGCCGCTGGGAGAAGGCATGGTGAACGGGGGAAGAACGGGTGTGGCGATGGGCATGGTTTGGCGTGGAAATCGGTCGCCGGCTAGAAGGCAAATGCCTTGACGCTCGGCTTCAGCATGTGCGCAGCCACCTCGGGCGGTTTGGCCACGCTCACGCCGTCGATCAGGTCAGCCGGCGTGCGGTCGGCGTTGGGCAGGAACAAGGCACAGACCTCAACGGTGGCGCCGGCCTTGACGAGACCTTGCATCATCTGCTTGGGGGTGACATTGCGGGGTTTGAGCGCGGCCGGCTCATAGGTCTTCAGTGCCAGCTGGCCGGCCGGGCCGCACAACAGAATGCGCACGGCAGCTTTCTGTTCGGCCATCTGGCCGGCCAGGACCATGGCCATGCCCTGTGCCTGATTGTCCGCACTGGTGACGCTGAAGAAGGCCTCGGCGGGTGTCTGGGCCAAGGCGGAGGCGCCACAGACGAGCAGGGCAGAACAGAGGAATGTGGTTCGTTTCATGATGAGTGCCTTTCTATTTTCCCTTGATGGTGTACGAACCATCCTTGGCCCACTTGGTGTCCGCATCCAGGAACACGGTCTTCATCTCGGGCTTGTGAAGCTTGACGAGGTCGTGCGCCTCGCCGCTGCGTGAGCCGGCCCCGCAGAAGAAGATGATGGGCTTGCCGGTGGGCAGCTTGTCCAGGCTCTTTTCAAGGGTGCTCAAGGGCATGTTGATCGCGCCTTTGAACGTGCCCATGTCGAATTCACGCGGGTCGCGCACGTCGACCAGGAAGACGCTGTCCGGGGCCTCCTTCAAGATCCGCTCGAAGGAGCTGACGGTGATCGATCCGGCCTCTTTGCCGGGCTCGATGGCGGGTGCTGCCTTGGCTGCGGGTTGCGCGGCACCGGTGGCGGTGGGGCCTGGTCCATAGGCCTTCACCCAGGCCGGGTAGCCCTCGGGCACCACCTTGACGTTCGTGTAGCCCAGCTTGACTGCTTTCTGCGCGGAATCATTGCTGAGCACGCAGGCCAGGCCGTCACAGTAGAAATACAAAGGGGCCGCCTTGTCGGCCGGCAACATCTTCGGGGCGAGGGACTCGAACTGGGAGTCGGGGATGTTGATCGCGGTCGGGATGTAGCCCAGGTCGTACTTGCGCGCCTTCGGTCGCGAGTCGATCAGCGTCATGGGCGCCTTCTCGTCGATCAGCTTCTTGATGTAGGCCACGCTGACCGCGGGCAAGTTGCCACCCGCCACCCATCCCGGAAAACCTTCCGCAAAGACGCGCACATTGGTGTAGCCCAGCGCCTCAGCCTTGGCCGCGGAGCTGTGACTCAGGATGCAGTCATAGCCCTCGCAATAGAACACCAGCAGCATGGCTTTGTCCTTCGGCAGCATCGTCGGCGCGAGCTTGTCGAAACTGGTGTCCGGGATGTTCACAGCCGTCGGAATGTGACCGATGTCGTACTTGCGTGCGGTGGGGCGGGAGTCGATCAGCATCACGCCGTCGATCTTGGGAATGGCGGCCTGCTTCTTCACGAAGTCAAGGTTGACCAGATGTTTGTACCAGCCGGGTCCGGGATTGGCCGGCGAATACGCCACGGCCGCAGCCGATGCGGGCGCGGCAGCAGGCGTCGCAGTCTGGGCCTGTACCTGGGCAAGTGCGAAGGCCGACAACAGAGCGGCCACAAGAGGGAGATGTCTGGTTTTCATGATGAGTCCTTGGTCAAATGGTTCTGGGCGCCCCAGAAGGGGCGCTGTGGCATGCCGCGGTGGTTCTCGCGGTGCGTGCCGGCTGGGGATCAGCTGCAGGTGGCGGGTGAATCGCCGTCCTTGGCGCCCTTGAGCAGGAAGGCCTTGACGTCCTCGGCCAGTTCCTTGTCGGGCACGTCGGCAAACTTCTCGGCCGTCTTGTTGGTGGCCTTGATACTGGCCCGGTATTCCTTGGTGTAGTACTTGTTGACCGTGTCCTTGCCCTTGGCGTGCTTGTCCAGCATCAAGTAGGAAGACCAGTCCGCCTTGGTCTTGGTGCTGGGGTTGATGGCACCGATCGGTGCCGCCGTATGGCACGAGGTGCAGACGCTGCGGTAGTAAATACGACCGCGCTTCCAGTCAGCGTCA
>MWCV01000131.1 GCA_002070215.1 Chloroflexi bacterium ADurb.Bin180
CTCACGCGACATTCTGGCCGGCGGGTAGCCTTCGGCATAGATGTTGTTCAGGACCGAGCCGAGAGCCTGGCGCACAGCCAGCGGGGCCATGCTCTCGGAGGGGATCAGGATGAACCGGCGAGACTGACGCTCCTGTTCCCAGTCGATGATCGAGGTTACGTCCCGGTCCAGGTCGGTCAGAGGGACACCGAAAAAGTCACTGTACTTCTGGCTTTCCATCTCAGCTACTCCTTTGTAAAGCTGGTTCTCGGCATCGGCGTGCCGGTGGAATATGCATCTGAGCGGCCTCGACGAGGGCGTACATGCCGCCAGAGACAAGGGAGTGTCCTCCCAGGACTACCGGGATCGGTGCCTTCAGAGCCTGCTCGGTGAACTCGCGTACCTGCTGGCTCTCGATCCCGTCGGGCCGGCGCAAGTCCGAGTTATAGCGGTCGCTCGCCGAAGGCCACAGCCCGAGGTGAGCAAAGATGACGCGGCTGTCCACGAATGCGGCCTGGCCCAACTCTGACAGGTGTTCAAAGAACCGGGCGGCGCCGACCTGCTGATAATGGAACCCCAGCAGTGAGCGTACCTCGCCCCTCGCCTGGCGGCCACTGGCTCTCATGCCTCGTTCTTCGGCAATCATGCGTACCCGGCAGGCAGTGGACCTCTCCAGGTATTCCCAGAGCTCAGCCGATGTGCGGCCCGCTACAACGACCTCAGACTCGCAACTCATAAGTATTCGCAGTGCCGCGCTGAGGTGCGTGGTGTCCAGCGCCAGTGAATCCAGCATTGCGCGTGTGTGAGCTCCCACACCAGGATGCTGGCTCAACACCATCAAGTCGGTAGGAGTGTCGACGTCGAACTGGGTCGCGGCATTCCGCGGCAGTGACTCGTTGACCAGGCCTGCTTTCTCTGCGAGGATCCAGCCGAGGTCATTGTCAATGGCTGGCAGGTCCAGCCCGCGCAGCACAGCGGCGGGGGCAAAGGCAGCCAGGTCGGTCGAGTACAGGTTATTGGTGAGGAGAATACGCTCTGCCGACCCGGCGCGAGCAACCAATGGGGCAATGTCCGCCGTGCTTAACAGAGCCCCGCTTCCACCGCCAAGATAGACCAAACCCTGTGCAGCATACTTCTCGGCCAGTTCTCGCAGGCGTTGCCCGAAATGGAACGGCTTGCCGGCAGGATCCAGCTCGACGTGAACCCGCTGCGCTTGTGCCCATCGGGCCAGCTCGGGAGCGTTGGTGCTGAGGACGATCTGGTGGATGCCTGCTATGGGCAAGGAGCGTTCGATGAGGTCCCGTGTAATCGCCTCGCGGGCCGCAGCCATCATGCGCTCCGTCTCGCTGCCTCGGCGAACGCCGGTCATGATCAGAAGAGTGACTTCGGGCAACGGTTCCTCCGGACGGCATTATAGCTGTCGCGCCTTTCTTTTGTCAACGCGATTTGAGCCAGAGTTGCCTTTTGGCTATACTGGCTGCCACTACTGGCCAAGAGAGGTACAAGTGCGCAGCGACGGACGAGCCGATGATGCTCTGCGGACACTCACCTTTGTGCCCCACTATCTGCAGCACAACCCCGCTTCGGTGCTGGTTCAGATGGGCAGCACGTGGGTGCTCTGCGTGGCGACTGTGTCGGAGGAGGTTCCGGTCTGGCTGAAGGGCCAGGCCCGGGGCTGGGTGACAGCCGAATACGGGATGCTGCCTGCCTCGACCCATACACGCAGCGTACGCGAGGCCGCTACAGGCAAACTAGGAGGCAGGACGCAGGAGATCCAGCGTCTGATCGGGCGTTCCCTGCGGGCATCGTTGGACCTGCGCAAACTTGGCGAAAGGACCATCACGGTGGACTGTGATGTGATCCAGGCCGATGGAGGAACGCGCACCGCCTCGATCACGGGCGGCTATGTGGCTCTGGCCATCGCCGTGGGCAGCCTGGTCAAGTCCGGCGCTGTGCATCGCAATGTCTGGGCAGCACCCGTAGCGGCCGTGAGTGTCGGCGTAGTGCAGGGGCGGTCGATGCTGGACCTCTGCTACAGCGAGGACTCGCAGGCCGAAGTCGACTTTAACGTGGTAATGAATGCCAGGGGGCACTTTATCGAGGTACAGGGAACGGCCGA
>MWCV01000132.1 GCA_002070215.1 Chloroflexi bacterium ADurb.Bin180
GGACGAGGCCGTCCGGCGGTAACTGTAGCGGTGAGGACGTCGTTGGCCCCAGCCAACGTGTCGGCAAATGACCGTGCCTCGATCTCAAACGCCAGCAAGCAACTAGGAGGTCGCGGTATCTCCCTGAGGTCGGCCGAAGATGCGATGTGAGAACCTGTCTGCTCCGCCATGCTCTACCCAGTGGATTGCGGCGTCTACCAACTGCCAGGGGTAGCTTGCCGCAATCCACAGTCCTTCGGCCCCCGAGACAGAAAACTCAGCAACCGCATAGCGGGGAGGCACCATCTGCGTGATTGCGACTTCTGCATGTAGGGAGGGCGGTACAACGTCCATCATGAGGCGCCTCACTTCGTAGGCATACGCCGTGCCCATGATCACGTTGCCGCAGGCTGGCGGCAGCCCCGACCAGTCGAGCACGCTATGCGCGTAGACCAGGATGGCATATAGGCCCTGCGTCGCCAAGGCCGAAGCCACGAGAGCAGCGGCCCCATGGTTCTCGTACGAGGCCAAGATGTGCACACGACGTGAAGCCGTCGTGGACGCGTGATCTTGAGTACTGGCGTGCGCCTCTGAAAGGAGATGGGGCAAGGGGTCGGACTCGATTTTGTGGGTAGATTGACGTTTCATGCGGCTTTTGAGGCATCATTTAGGCGTTGGTACTCGCCGTTGAGTAGTGCGCAGCGGATCGCCAGGACCGCGTCGGCACCAGATTGCGTCCAGCGCATCCCCGCGCGCTTCAGTCGATGGCCAACCACGGCTTTGCACGCTGCTTCTACCGGTCCGCTGCCGATCATCATCCCTCGCGCCCGGAACTGCGGGTACTGCATGCGCTTGCGGTGCCGAGTGAAGTATCCCGTCTCGATGCGTATCAATTCGGCTGCTTCCGGCGTCGGCGCTTTCATTCGTCTCAAGGAACGCAGCAGGCTGTTCGGCCCGGTCTCGCGCAGCTTCCGGCAATGCTCTCGAGCCCAGCGATCGCCGGCTGCGCTGCGGTCTGAGTACAACTGCCGGCGCAGCGTCCAGATGTGCTCGCAGGCGTGCCAGTAGTCCACGATCTGCGTGGCGCGCGGGAAATGGTGGGCTGCCAGATTCCAGATCCACTCCGCCCCGTCCCCGATCACCACCTGTTCGTGTGCCTGCTCCACGCCCCGCAGAACTGCCGCCGCATACATCCGCTCCCCGAACTGCTCCGCGGTCTCCTGGGCCGCCACGTAGTAGCTGTCCGCGGCCTGATCGATCCCTTCCGCGTCCGGTTCCCCACTGTAGATCACCCCCGCTTTCATCTCATGCCAATCCCCGTCAATGTGGACGTGAGTGCCATCCACAGCCACGTACAGGCGTTGCACCGCTTCCGGGAGCAAGGGCAGCACATCCCCATCGAACACAGCCGCGCGTGTCTGCTCATCTTGGGCGCGCAGGTTCGGACCCAGTTCCGCGCTAATCGTCTCCGCGCAGCTTTCCACGATCTTCAGCCCCGTGGTCAACTCCAATAGCTCCCGTGTCTCCGCATACGTCAACCGCCCCACGAACTGACCCACTAACGCCTTCACACCGGGCGTCCACTGCAGGCCCGTCAGCCCCTGCCGAGCATCCCACGGCGTCTGCCCGCTCTTGCAGTGACGGCAGTAGTAATAGGCCCGAGTGATCCGGACCGGACCGGCCAGAGTCTGGATCCACTTCGGGCGGTAATCCTTGAATGAAGCGCGACGACCACACGAGCACGCGACGCTGCAGCCATCGTACGTCGCACCACCCGCGATCTGCTGCATCCCCTGTTCCGCGACGACTCGCGACACCTGGCGGCCCACCGCAACCGCGAACTCTTCGGCTTCAGCCATGCTGTCAACCGACAAATGCTTCTCGCACCAGTCACGCACACCAGCAAGCAGGTCATTCAACTGTTCGGCAGGAACCATCACTGGTCACCTCTGCATCGGGCTGGATTGGTCTCACAACCGTCAGTTCTCGATGCGGAGGTGACCTCCCTGCAACAAAGACCGCCAACCCGATACACACCCACCCACTTCTCGCGGTCAGACCC
>MWCV01000133.1 GCA_002070215.1 Chloroflexi bacterium ADurb.Bin180
CCAGGAGGTGTACGCGGAACTCAACGCGTCCAACCCGGCCTGGAAGAAGATCTACGACGACTGGTCCGTCTACCGCCGCGACGCGAACCTCTGGTTCCGCTTCCCCGAAGCGTCCTTCGACGACTTCATGCAAGCCCAGAAGCTGTGATGACGATCTGAGCGGGCCCACCGGCAACAAAAAAGCCCGGCACGCAGACTGTGTAAATAGTCTGACCTGAGGTAGACCCCAAACGCCCGTCAAGCGTTGTCTTGTCGGGCGTTTTCTATTGGAGGTGAGATGGGGCACCGACGAGGAGAGAGCCGGCAGCAGGCGGCGCTGTTTCCGGTGATGCTGGATGAGCTGGTGGCGGACGATTCACTGGTTCGAGTGGTCGATGCCTGGGTGGGCTCGCTGCAGCTGAAGGCGCTGGGCTTTGGCAAGGCGCAGGCACAGGTAATGGGCGCTCCGGCGTATGACCCTGCGGACCTGCTGAAGCTGTACGTATGGGGCTACCTGAGCGCGGTGCGCTCCTCACGGGCGCTGGAGCGCGAGTGCAGGCGCAACGTAGAGTGCATGTGGCTGCTCGGGCGCCTGGCTCCGGACCACAAGACGATCGCGGAGTTCCGGCGCACCAACACCCAGGCACTGGTGGGCGCCTGCGCGGCCTTCGTGCAGTTTGCCCGCGCGCACAGGCTGATCGCGGGCAACACGGTGGCCATCGACGGCAGCAAGATACGGGCGGTGGCCTCGCGCAAGGCGGTGTTGAACAAGCAGCAGCTTGCCGAGCAGGCTGAGCGTCAAGCGCAGCAGATCGAGCAATACCTCAAGGCACTGGATTCGCAGGACCGGCAAGACAGTGGCGGCGAGGCGAACGCCAAGGACGTGCGCCGGGCGCTTGAGCAGCTGCAAGGCCAGCAAGCCCAAGTGCAGGCGCAGCTTGAGCGGCTGCGGCAAAGCCGTGGCACCACGGCTGTGGATGGCGAGAGCGATGCCCAAGTGATGTTGCTTGCCGGCCACCGCGCCCCCGGCTACAACCTGCAGACGGCCGTGGAGAGCCAAAGCCACCTGATCGTGGCCCACGAGGTCACGAGGGAGGCCAACGACCAGCGCCAGCTGCAGCCCATGGCCGAAGCGGCCAGCAGCGCGCTGGGCCAGCCTGTCATCGCCGTGGCCGATGCAGGCTACGCCAATGGCGAGCACATCGCCAAGCTCAATGACAAGGGCATCACCAGCTTCGTGGCAGTCAAGCGGGCCGTGAACAACCAAGGCGGCGGCACACTGTATGACCGAGACGCCTTCACTTGGCACGCTCAGGCCGAGCGCTACGTCTGCCCGGCAGGCAAGAGCCTGCAGCACAAACAGCTAGGCCGCAAGGACAAGATCGTCATCTACGCTGCTCGCGCCGAAGACTGCAGCGCCTGTGCCAACAAGCCTCAGTGCACGACAGCGGCGCAGCGCTTCGTGAGCCGTCACATTTATGAAGACGCGCTGCAAGCCAACGCCAGGCGCATGGCCGAGTGCCCCGAGATGATGCAGCTGCGCCGCGAGACAGCGGAGCACCCCTTTGCCGACATCAAACACCGCATTCTGGGCAATGCCCGGCTGCTGATGCGAGGCTTGAGCGGCGCCAGAGGAGAATTGAGCATCGCAGTGATGGCCTACAACCTCAAAAGGGCCTTCAATATGAAGGGTGCGCACTGGATGCGCACCGCGCTGCAGGGCTGAGGCCCTTCTTTATTCCCAAAAAGCAAAACGCCCCGCTTGCGCGAGGCGTTTGCTTCGTGAGCCCGGTCAGACTATTTACACAGTCTGTGGACCGGGCTTTTTGCTGCCTGAATACTACTGTATTGATAGCGAAATATGACTATTTCACGCTGGGATCAGGTTATTTTTCCTTGAAATTCGGGAAAATCCACCCTCCTCGGCTCGTGAAACGGCTCAGCTGCCCTTGAGCAGCAGCT
>MWCV01000134.1 GCA_002070215.1 Chloroflexi bacterium ADurb.Bin180
GGCTTTCGCCGTATCTTGCGGCGCTTGCCCTTTCCCGTGTTGCAGGTGCATCCCGACAATGGCAGCGAGTTCTTCTTCGTCTTCGCGAAGCGAACGGTAACCACCACCTCGTCCGCTTCTGGAAAGAGGCGGCAGGCAATGTCCAGCTATCCCGTAGCCGACCCTTTCACAAGAACGATAACCGCTTCGTCGAGCAGAAAAACTCATCCTTGATCCGAGCCTACCTCGGCTACGAGCGCCTCGATTCTGTTGCGCAGACAAGGGCCCTCAATGACCTCTATGACAAGCTCTGGCTGTACTACTTCGTCTTCGCGAAGCGAACGGCAACTTCTTTCAGCCCGTCCTGCGCCTCGAAGACAAGTCCGTCTGCCTCAGCGAGGATGGGACGACCATCTTTCGCCGTCGCCATGGCCCAGCTCAGACTCCGTTTGAGCGGCTGTTCCGTGCTCACGTCCTCTCCGCTGACCAGCAGGACGCGCTGCAGCGGCTCTACGACCAGACGAACCCCAGACGGCTTCGCCAGGAGATCCACCGCGCGCTGGAGTGCCTTTTCCGTCTGCCCGGGGCGTCGCCGGAGCGAACCGAGAACGTTCTCGAGACTCTCTTTGTACCAACATCTCACCAGAAAGGAGCGGCGCCCCCGGTGACATTGTCATTTGACCGAACACGGTACACCGCTGCTGATGCGCCCCCTCAACGGACGGGCTGTCACGAGGCGTGCCCGTCGCAGCAGCAGGGAAGGACGTCTCGCAGGCTAGAGAGCACCAGCCGGCGGCTCTGCAAACACATGCGAAATCGCGTGTTGTGCCAATAGATTGTATCCACTCCATGATCCCAGCTGAACAGCCACTTTGTCCAAGAGTATGGGGATGGGTGCACGGATGCTGTCATCAACCTCCGGCAACTGGCGCTTGAGACTGGCGAACGGGGTCTCGTAACCCAAAGAGGAATGCTCTCGGACGTTGTTGTAGTAGAGATGTAGCCCAAGGCCTCGCTGAGGAGGCTTTCATGGTCGTGGATGCGGCTGACGCGTGGGATGTAGAATTCAGCGTCATCGGTACGATGAGAGCGTTCGACATGGGCATTCTCTTCGCAGTGCCCTTTGTGATTCTGGATCCGGCGGCAGCCGAAGCTGGCAATGAGTTTTCTGAGTTCAGTGACCTTGAGCTAGGACCGGTCGCCGAACTCTTCGCCATGATCGACGGTGAAGACAATCTGCGCCCTACTCAGCGCTTTGCGGTCGCGGATGAACTTGAGATCCATCTGCACAATTTCGAAAGGCCTGGCCGAGTACCAGTCGACAAACGGTCGCGCTTCCTGGGGCCGATGCCGCGGCGCAACGGGTCCTGTGAGCCGTTCTTTGTTCCTGGCTAGAATGTGCCGGATGGTTCCGGTCGAGACGATGACCTGCTCGTAACGCTGCAGATAGCGAAACAAGCGCTGCGGCCCGAGATGAGTCTGGTTCTTCGCCGCGATAACTTGGGCTTCCCGCTCCGCGGGCGTTCGGCGGGGCTGATGCCGCGGAGTCTTGGCTCGATCACGCAAGTCGCCTTCGCTCCACTTGCGGAGAATGTCATAGACCACGCAACGATTGACCTCACAAGTGCGTGCAACCTCGGCAATGGAGCTGGCCTTGTGCTGCCAGTAGCTAATCACGGCTTGCCGAGCTGCCTGGGGGCTGATCTTCCTCAGCTCTTTGTAATCGATCTGCTGCCCCGACGTACGGTGTCCATCGCTCATACTGGCTCAACTCCAGTTTCATAGGGTCTAGCCCTGACGGCAAGAAAACGCGCCGCAGGTACTCAGTATACCCGTACCTCATGAGGTGTATAGTATGTGTTGCACACCGCACAATTGCCTACGTGTCCAATCAAATGATAATGTCACTGGGCGGTGATCGTTCGGTCAAATGATAATGTCACCGGGGGCGCCGCTC
>MWCV01000135.1 GCA_002070215.1 Chloroflexi bacterium ADurb.Bin180
ATGAGCCTCCTGACTTTCTAGCTGGTCCCCGTTCGAACGAAAGTTTGGTACTCCTTTCTTTTCGCGCGATGTGCTACACTGTGGGTCAGCAGCCGGAGTGGTTGCCGGTCACGGAGGTCCCACAGTGCTTGATCCTTCCCCTCGTACTCCAGTCCCTGCGTCCCGTCTGGCGGTGGATTCGCCGTACATCTACAGTCTGCTGATCGCTCCGGACGAGCCTTTGCGCCAGATCAACGCGCATGTGGACTTCTCCTGTGCTCGTGAGGTGGCGCAGGATTTGAAGCTGTACGACGAATGCCGGGGCCGGTACGGCGTGGAGCCGGAGCTGTTCGCCCGGGTGTGTTTCCTGCAGTACCGCGATGACGTGTCGGACGAGGAGACCATGGCGCGCTGTGCCAGCGACCTGCGCTGGAAGTGGTTCCTCGGGCTCGATGTGGACGCACCGGCCCCGTTCACCGCTTCGGCGCTGAGCAAGATACGGAAGCGCTGGGGGGAGGAGGGGGTGCTGAAGCTGCTGCATGCCGTCAACCGACAGGCTACGGAGTTGGGACTGGTGGATGACCGGACCCATCTGGTGGACAGCGGGGCTTCCATCGCCAACGCGGCGTTGATGAGTGCGCGCAAGTTCATCCTGACGGTGTGTGAGAAGCTGATCGGGGCGATGAAGCCGGTGATCGCCGAGGGCAGGCACGAGGAGCTGTGCGGGCGCCACAAGACGCTGCGTGAGGACACGTCGTGGTATCTGTCGGATGAGGCAAAGGCGGGGCACCTGGCACAGTGGGGGGCGTTCTGCGCCGAGCTGGTGGAGCAGGCGGAGAGGCTGTTGGCCGAGCCGGGCGCTGTGGGCGAACTGGCCGACTGGGAGCGGCATGCCAAGAGGCTGCGCCGGCGGTTGGACATCGCTCGACACCATCTGCAGGACCGACAAGAGAAGCAGAAGACCAAGAAGAAGGACAAGATGGCCAGTCCTACGGATCCGGATGCACGGCGGTCCTGCCGCAGCAACGACAAGGTCAAGAGCGGTTACCGCAGCCACATCGAGATGGACGCCGGGTCGCAACTGGTGATGGCCATCGAGGGCGCCCCGGCCAACGTGGAAGACGGCCCGGTCCTGCCGGACCTGGTCAAGCAGGCCATGGAACAAGGCCACAAGCCCGAGAACTGCGACGCCGACGGGGCCTACGCCGACGGGGAGAACCGCCAGTTCCTGAAGGACAACGGGATCACGGCTCACATCCAGCAGCCCAAGCCGAAGAAGAGCAAGAAGGGGCTGTTCATCGCCACCGACTTCACCTACAACGCGGCGGACCAGACCGTCACCTGCCCCAACGGCGCGGTGTGCTGCAAGGGCACCCCCCAGAAGACACGCGGCGGCTTCAACTACTACTTCCGCAAGGCAATCTGCGACGCTTGCCCGCTGCGAGACAAGTGCATCGCTCCGGGAGAGACGCGGGGGCGCACCGTCTACATCGCGCCACAGCGCGAACTGACGGACCAGGCGCGGGAAGCGCAGAAGGGCGAGGAGCACCAGACGGCGATGAAGGGGCGCCTCGCCGTGGAGCGCAAGCTGGCGGAGATGCTCAGAGTGCATGGGCTGCGGCACTGCCGCTACCGGGGGCTGGACAGGTACCGGATACAACTGGGGTTCACGGCGATCACCGTCAACATCAAGCGCATAGCCAAACTTGTACAGCTCCGGGATGCCGAGGCCGCGCAAGGGCCGCATTCCCAGGCGGTATAGTGCCTACTTGGAGGACAGACGGCAGATGAAGGCAACAAGGGGGCAATCTTCGCTGAAATCCGGCCCCTGACGGCGTGAAGACCCCGCCGGAATGGCCCCACCACCACTTCCGCGCGCCCTGCCGCCCTCGCTCACCAGGCA
>MWCV01000136.1 GCA_002070215.1 Chloroflexi bacterium ADurb.Bin180
AGGGACAAGAGAGTGGGAAAGACGCCGGCCGGCCCTGCAGGCAGTTGGGTCGGAGAACTAAAATTGAGCTGGCATAGCCATGTTAAAGGTTGAAGCGGTCCTACTCCCCCTTGCAGGAGGGTTCTGTAGTTTTAAGTATACCAGCGCCCTGAAGAAGATCAAACGGCTTCGGACTCGGTTCCGGCTTGTGTTGGCGACTTTTGCTGGTTTGTTGGTTAGCGGTTACTGGTTTTACAGAGATAGGCTTCGCCCCCCCTCGCTGGGGCCCGGTGTCCGACTGCCAGCGAGGGTACCGTGGGCGTTCAAACGCCCAAAGCATCCAGATAACTCACTGGTCCGGGGGGCACGCCTGCGACTTGGAGGGCGCTTTGCCCGGGATGACGATAGTGTCGCTTACGTTCTGATCTCCATTGAGCGGGCTCGAAGTTGTGGTAGATGGCCCAGAGGACCGTCGCCCGTTCCAGACGTTGCTCGGAGCGATGATTGCGCCCGCGGCTGAGCCGCAAACGGAAATCACGCCAGTACCATTCGGGGCCCACCCGCGGTAGCCCCTGGCAATACGCCAGCTGATACACGAATAGGCGGTCCATCAACTGGGTCAATTGCTGGGCCAACTCCTGACCGTAGGCATGCGCCCTCAGGGCCACCAGGGCGACTTCTGCGGCGGCCTCCGTTTGGGCATCCAACACCGCATGGAGCAACCGCAGCAACTCCCCCCGCACCTGGACGCGCAGGGTAGCCGCAGCGGCAGCCGTTAACCCCTGCGCGGCCGCGCTGGCGGCGCTGGCCAGTCCCTCACTCAAGAGGCGCCAGATATGCCAGATACAGCGTTGCTGCAATACCCAGTATAAGTCCCGGCGCAAATAGGCTAACAACCCTGACGCGCCGTCAGAACAGACGCCGCGCAACTGCTCGAGATTCAACCCCGCCCTTTGGGCCCGCTTAAACAACTGCTCCCAGGCGCTGGCGTGCTCCTCATCGTGAACCACGACAGGGGGATAGATCAAGCCACTCACGCTGTCAGTCAGCAGCAATACTACCCGCACGACGTGGTCCTTCAACTTGGCCCATAGCCCATCGGCACCCACAACTTGCGTGTTGCCAATCCCCTCAAGTTGCCCGGGGATACTCGCGACGGCCTGCCGCCCGGCCCCATCCAGCCAGCGATGCACCGTGCTGGCCGAAAGTCGACAAGGCTCGCGGGGGGTAGTATCCAATGGCCGCCACAATTGCCACCGTTCTTGATGCCCGATCCAGGAACGCAACACTTCCGCCGTGCGACGCAAGGAGGTGCCTAAATGGAGCCAGTGATCCACCGCCGCCCGATGGACTTCGCGATAGTACCAACTCCCACGCGCCAGCCAGGGCGAGGTTTCTGCATACGTATGGTGACACGCATGGCACAGATGCCGCTGCACCCGGATGCACTCGCGCCCCTCGAAACCCCAGGGATGACGTGCATAGCCACCATTCTTGATGGTCAACTGACTGCCGCAGTGGGGGCAGCGCTTCCAGTCCCAGGCCGTCCGCTTTGCCAACTCCTGCAACTGCTGCAGAAACACTTTCCCGCGCTCGATTATGTTCATCGGTATGCCCGCCTAGTCCTAAGGTGTTGCCCTAAGTCTGCGCGCACACCACATTTTGTCAAATCAGAGGCTACTTTGGCTTACCAACACACTTTAAAACCGAGTCCGTGTCGCCACGGCCGCTCTGCATCGGACAAATCCCTGCTTTGTGATAGAATAGCTTTGAGAGTGCAACCAGAGGAGGGAATCAAACCATGGAACGCATTGTGGCTTACTGCGGACTTGTCTGTTCCGAGTGTGAGGCGTATTTGCTGACGCAGGCCAACGACACAGCAGGGCTGGAG
>MWCV01000137.1 GCA_002070215.1 Chloroflexi bacterium ADurb.Bin180
GGTGTCAGATCAGCGCGCTTGTGGCGGTCGTTCTTCCATCCGACCGCCGCGAGTTGTTTCTTCACGCTCTTGTAGAACGCGCAAGGCGAGAGCTCAAGCGGGCAGGCAAAGGCCTCGCACAGGCGGCACTCGCTGCACATCACCGCGCCCGTGATCACATCGCTCGCTTCCGGAATGTCATAGGCCACCGCGCGCATGATCTCATGGGGTGAGAAATGGTGCCCCAGCAAGTTGCGCGCGCACAGCGTGGTGCAGGTTCGGCACTGGTCGCAGGTCGACTGGCCTTTCTTGATCCAACGGTCCAGCGGCCGCGACAAGTACTGCACGGTCGCGTTCTCCAGCGGCAGCACGATCAGCCCGCTGGTGGTTTTGGTGATTGGCTCGTCGAGCGACGTGGCCAACCGGCCCATCATCGGCCCACCAACGACAATCTTGTACTCGCCTTCGGGCAGAGTCGGCCCACCCACGCGGGCCAGCGCATCGCCAAAGGTCGAGCCAACCGCCGCGCGAATGGTCCTGGGCTCATTCACCTCGCCCGTCACGGTGAGGTGCCGCTCCGTGACCGGCCGCTGCTCATTCACCGCTGCTGCCACATTGGTCAGCGAGACCACGTTCTGCACCACACAACCCACGTGGAGCGGCAGACCCGTTTCCGGAATCAGCCGACCGGTGACCTCATAGACCAGCACGAATTCGTCGCCAGCCGGGTAGGTACTAAGGGGTATCTCATAGACCTCGATGCCGGGGCTCTTTTTCCTGGCTAGCTCCTTTTTCAGGGCCGCCACCACTTCCTGGTACTCTTTCTTCACCGCCACAAAGCCACGCTGCGCTCCTGTGGACTGCATTTCCAGGCGGAGCCCTTCAATGACCCGGTCGGCGTGCGCTGTGATTACCTGCTTATCGCAGTGCAGCAGAGGCTCGCACTCGGCCCCATTGGCGATGATCGTATCCACCTTGGCCTGCAGCTTGACGTGAGTGGGGAAGCCGGCACCCCCCGCACCGACCACGCCAGCCGCTTTTACCCTTTCGACGATGTCTTCAGCCATCAGGCTCTTCCCTCTTTCGTGCAGGATCACCCAACGCCTAGAGGATCTTCTCCCTCACCGCGGGGTGCAGGCGGCTGATGATTACCTTGCGCACCAGCAGCCCTTCCGCAGTGACTTTGGCCACTCCGGCAGCTACACCCGCCTCCACGTCGGCCACCGAACCTTCCATCAGCACAAAACTCTTGCCGCCCAGGCCATCGGCCAGTCTGATCTCGATCAGGTTCACCCCGGCCGCTTTAGCCGCCGCATCGGCGGCCACGATGCACACCGCCGCGGTCACGGTTTCGATAATGCCCAGAGCCTCTCCCGCAACCGGCTGGCTGGTTAGCGCCAACGCCGTGAAGACAGCGGGATGAATCCTGGGCAGAAACAGCCTATCCACCAGCGCGTCGGCCGCCGCATCAGCACCAGCGCCAAGGGCATTCTGCACCTGGCTCATCTCGCCCCGGAACAGGACCATGAACTTGCCAGGGCAAATCGGTCTTGCCTCGAGAAGCTGGACTTGAGCCCTCTTCAGAGAGGCATCCGCTACGGCGATGCCCGCCGCGATGCTGCAGGTCTCGATGAAGCCAACAGCTTGTTCTTGCATACCGTTACACCTCGCTCCAGGCTCAGTTGTGCATCGCAATGCCGATGGGAGTAACAAAGAGCGGATCCCCGGGAATCACCGTCTTGATGCCAGTGACTTCTTCGATCACACTGGCAATGTCCGGGTAGCGGGCCGTTCCTCCCACCAGATAGACCGTGTCGACCTTGTACCTGCCGATGTGGCGGG
>MWCV01000138.1 GCA_002070215.1 Chloroflexi bacterium ADurb.Bin180
GGAGCCGTACATCGGCTGCCATTCACTGCCACTCAAGACGGACCATCCGCCCGTGGCGTTGTGACGGGCATAGACTCGATGCTGCCCAGCACTGCAGCGGATCCCTTCGTACATCACGTTCTGACCGCCATTGGCGCTGCTGGCCACGATGACGTAGCGAACAACCCCCTCGGGTGTGACGGACAGCGTGGCCGGATCGATACCGTACTTCAACGACGAGCCGTCCGGACCAGGCACGCGGATCAGGCGCTTCACGTCGAATGCGGGCGGCGGTGGCACTTCGCTTTCGCGCCAATCCGGACTATCCGGAAGCAGCTGCGCCGTGGCAAGTCCACTGCACAGCAGCAACGTCAGGCACATTGCGTGGCTACGTGCTTGCATGGCTGGCATCGTCCGGCGGAAGAAAAGAGGGGTCGGTCATCGGGTCCGGCTCGAAGGTTGCGCCAGGCGGCAGTTCGAAGACGACTGCCGGCAGGGCCTGGTGACCGGCACCCTGCTCCGGGTCGCGTTGACGCATGCCTCCGCGAAGGTAACGATTGCGGTACTCGTGGCGAGGCAGGAAGCGCGCGAGTTCGGTGAGTGCCATCTCGTAGACGCCGCGTTTGAACTCCACCACGGCATCCAATGGAACCCAATAGTCGTTCCACCGCCAGGCGTCGAATTCCGGGTGGTTGGTCGCGCGCAGGTTCAGGTGCCAGTCCTGACCGAGCAGTTGCAACAGATACCAGATCTGCTTCTGGCCTTTGTAGAAGCCTCTGGCATCGCGCCGGATATACCGGTCAGGCACCTCGTAGCGCAACCAGTCGCGGGTGCGGGCGACAACCCGCACATGCTCCGGCTGGAGCCCCACTTCCTCGTGCAGTTCGCGGTACATGGCTTGTTCGGGGGTTTCGCCACGATCAATGCCGCCTTGCGGAAACTGCCAGCTGTGGGTGCGGATGCGCTTGCCCCAGAACACCTGATTCTTCTGGTTGAGCAGGATGATGCCGACGTTAGGCCGAAAGCCTTCCCGGTCAAGCATAATCAAATTCCAATTTTTAAACTGAGTCCATTATGCACAGCGTGCCAGGCGTATCAAGGGGACCAACCCTTGCCACACCGGGCAACTAGCCAGCCAGAGCCTCCATGAAAGCCAGCCAGTTCTACATTTCCACCCTTCGCGAAGCACCGGCTGACGCTGAAGTGGTCAGTCATCAGCTCATGACGCGCGCCGGCATGATCAAGAAACTCGGCGCCGGCATCTATAGCTACATGCCGCTAGGACTACGGGTCATCCACAAGGTCGAGGCGATCGTGAGGGAGGAGATGAACCGGGCCGGCGCAGTGGAATTGACGATGCCGGTGGTCCAGCCTGCCGAGCTGTGGCAGGAAACTGGCCGCTTCGACAAGATGGGGCCGGAACTGTTGCGCATACAGGACCGCCATGGCCGTGACTTCGTGGTTCAGCCGACCAGCGAAGAAGTCATCACCGATATTGCGCGCCAGGACCTGCGTAGTTACAAGCAGTTGCCGAGAAACCTGTACCAGATCCAGACCAAGTTTCGCGATGAGCGCCGGCCGCGCTTCGGTCTGATGCGGGGTCGCGAGTTCATCATGAAGGATGCCTACAGTTTTGACCGGGACCAGGCGGCCGCCAAGACCAGCTACCAGGTCATGGCAACGACCTACCGTCGGATCTTTGACCGCTTTGGCCTGACCTATCGCGCCGTGGCGGCCGACAGCGGCGCCATCGGTGGTGACCTGAGCGAGGAGTTTCAGGTGATTGCCGCCACGGGCGAGGACGCGATCGTCTA
>MWCV01000139.1 GCA_002070215.1 Chloroflexi bacterium ADurb.Bin180
CGGAACGTGTCAAGGGGTTTGAGACAACTGCGGTACGAAATTAGTGTCGCGCGGTAGTTGTAGCGCGCGGGGGTTCGGGGCATCACCTGGTGGGTTGATGCAGACTTCGGACGGCAGCGCTAGCGGCCGCGGTGGTTGTCGTACGAAGCGTTCCGGGTGCGCGGCGTGAGCCGCGGTGAGTACTGCTTGGCGAGCCGCCAACACCGTCGGCGCTCGACCGTGATGGACCATGGCTGGCGTGAGCAGACCCAATCCCCAGTGATGATGCTCGTGGTTCTGCCAATGAAAGAACTTCCCGCAGAATTCCAGGGCGTGCTCGTAGCTCACGAAGCGCTCCGGGAATTCTGGCCGGTACTTCAAGGTCTTGAACTGGCTCTCCGAGAAGGGGTTGTCGTTGGAGACGTGCGGCCGGCTGTGGGACTTGGTGATCCCCAGCGTGGCCAGCAGTTGGGCTACGGTCTGCGAACGCATCGCTGGCCCGCGATCGCTGTGGATCGTTAGTTGGTCGCGAACCACCCGTTCCTTGACCACCGTCTCACGAATCAGCCGCTCGGCCAGGTCGTCGCTTTCGCGCTGCGCCAGCATCCAGCCCACTACGTAGCGACTGAAGATGTCGAGAATCACGTAGAGGTGGAAGTACTTCCACTTCGCCGGTCCCAGCAGCTTGGTGATATCCCAGGACCAGACCTGATTGGGCGCCGTGGCCCGCAATTGCGGCTTGTGGTAGGTCGGGTGTTGCAGTTGATTGCGCCGCTCGCGGACCTCCTGTTGTTCGTCGAGGATGCGGTACATGGTGCGGATCGAGCAGAGGTACTGCCCCTGGTCCAGCAGCGTGGCATAGACCTCGGCCGGGGCCTTGTCGGCAAACGGTTCGCTGTGGAGGACGTCGCGGACTTGTTGCCGCTCTTGCGCCGACAGGGCACGTGGCGGTTGGGGCCGCGGTGTGGCGACAGTCGTCTGGGGCCTGGGTTGACGTTGCCGGTAGAGCGTGGCTCGCGGCACGCCCAGGCTGCGACAGGCCGCCGCCGTGCCTACCTGGCCCGAAAGTCCCTCGATGGCCTTCATGGCTCGCTCCCGTTGTTCTGCGGCGGCAGGGGAATCCCCAGGATCTCGGAGAGTTTTTTTTGGACCTCGATGATCGTCTCGGCCTGGCGGAGCTTGGCCAAGAGCCGCTGGTTCTCTCGTTGGAGCCGGGCGTTTTCGGCGCGCAAGGGCGTCTCGGGCGAAGCCTTTCGCCCGCGGCGTTTGGGCGTCAGGCCGGCCAGGGTCCCTTCGTCGCGTTGCTGTCGCCAAGTGCTCAGGTGCGAGGAGTACAAGCCTTCGCGGCGCAGCAGTGCCCCGAGCTGGCCGGGCTCGCTACAGCCCTCGGCCTCGCGGAGGATACGCAGCTTGTACTCGGCGGTGAAGCGTCGTCGCACGGGCTTCTCCGGCACGGCCGGGTCAGGGATCGGCCTTCCGTTGCCAGGACCGCCACCCCGCAGGGCCGAGGCGGCGTCGGTGGCAGGCGGAACCTCAGTCGGGCTACGCCCTCCCTCGGTTCCGCCTGCCACCGCCTCTCTCATTCCCAACATCCTTGTTCTCTCCATCCTTCCTCTACCTCCTTGCCCTCTACTGTAATAACCAAGGAGGCAGTTGTCTCACACATTATTGACACGGAGGGCATGGAGGGATACGAATAGGTAATTCTTGGCTCTGATATTTGACTTCGTTCAGCGTTTCAACAAAGGCTTTGACGTCCTCCGGCTCCACCGGGCGGCCCCATTTCTTGCATTGTCCGATGATGCGTAGTCC
>MWCV01000140.1 GCA_002070215.1 Chloroflexi bacterium ADurb.Bin180
GTGAGCCACGGGAACTGCTGGCGGAAAGCCTTGATCTGCTCAGGGGTGAACGTCTGCTTGGCAACGCCAGTTACGCCGGGGAAATTGGTCGCTCCGTGCGCCATCATTTTGGTGTCAACATAGGCGCCTACCGGATCGCCACCATGTAGGAAGCCGGGGATGACGCCACCAAGGGTGGACTGGGCTATCCCCCCTAGACCTCCGGTTTCCACGCCAAGTTCGGCCAGTTCGTCCAATGACCTCTGACCCTTGGTAAGAGTGTTATACAGGCCCATCGCGCCACCGGCAGCTTTGACCCAAGGATTAGGCGCAGCAAGGGCGGCCATCATGCCGCCTTCCTTTAGAATATCGCCTATGCCGGGAGCAGGCTCTTCGGGCAGGCCGAGGAGAGCGTCTACGCCACGGCCAATAAGGTGACCGGCAAGAAGATCGAGAATACCCACGCCAGTGCCAATCGGGCCAGTGCCGATGGCAAGCATCGGTGCCCAATGAGCGGCACTGCTGAGACCAGCCTTGGCATACGCAGCAAGCTCGCTGATAGCAGCGCCTTCCGCCATCTGACGAGCTTCTTCCTGCTGGGCACGCTGCTCTGCCACTTGGGCATACCACATGTATTCGCCAGCATTGTCCGGGTCATTTGCAGCGGCATCGGCGTATATCTGAGCTTCTTTCCGCCAATCAATAGCCATTTCTATTCCCCATGGTCCCTATAAGCTGCTGAAGCAGCTGCGCAACCAGCGGGTCCGTCCCGGCGACGAATTGGTTCTCGTAGTCTGACGGCATGTAAGTCATCTCAGCGGTCACATCGCTACCGGGGCGCGGAGGAAGGCCAGTCTCAGCCGCTCTCTGTCTGAGTGACATGATATTGGCGCCCATCAATGTATTTCTGGCCTTCTCTGCCATCTTTTCGGGAGTATAACCATACCACTTCAGCGGAGACCAGAGCATGCTCGGGGTCGGCGCGATGGTTTTCATGGCTTCAAGTTCTTTGGCGTAATCCTGCATGTTCATCTTGCCGCCTTCACCACTGCCAGCGCCTTTATACTGGCCAGACTTGGCCTGATATAGCCTGTTCAGACGCTCAGGAGCGCCGGCAACGCCATTCAGCACGTCCATCATGACACGCTGCTCCATCTGCTCGGCGGCGCTTGGACCTTTGCCTTCGCCGCCGACCAAACCAAGTAGACGCATGGTATTGGCCTGCTTCTCAAGCTGTTCGATCTGACTGCCTTTAAGCGCGGTCATGAGCTTGAGGGCATCGACCATAGCCATGCCCTGAGTGCCTTCTTCAGTCCAGTCAGGCTGAGTTTCGTTATACCAAGCCATACGTCCTCCTTAGAAGAACATGCCGCGTGTTTGCTTCACTCCCATTGTAGTAGGACGAGACATCTGAGTCAATGGTTGAGCCTGACCAAGTTGACCGTGCTGAACTGGACCTGCCATGCCAGTCAGAGGTTTACCTATCATGGTATTGTAATCAACGCCAGACCCTCTGGCAGCAGCCTGAAGGTCTTGCGTGGGCATCTGGAATCTTGCAAGGTCTTCATTCGTAAGCCCCTGAGTAGACAGGCCAGAAGTGGCCTTGGCATACTCGGTGACTGGATTCAGCCTACCATATTTCTGGAAGGTCTCCAGATTGACCGGCGCACGCCCAGCGTTGCTATATTGCGTAGGTCGAGGGGGGGCATTGTTCATGCCAATACTGCCGCCAACTCCCTGTCCAGTTCCGTATATCCCATTGAGCATGGCATCGTAAGCACTCTGCCACTTGGTGTAATCAGG
>MWCV01000141.1 GCA_002070215.1 Chloroflexi bacterium ADurb.Bin180
ATCTGATTGTCGAAAAACCTCAAGAGGGATTGCGGGGTTGGGAGAGAACTGGCCTCTTGAGGTGAGAGGATTGCAGCATACTCCGCAGCCCCACCAGCCTTCGCTCCACGACGACTACCTCTTCCGCCAGTTGGTTCCGCCCGACCACGAGCTGCTGCAGATTGACCGCGCGGTGGACTTCCGCTTCGTGCATGCCACCGTGGCCGCGTTGTACTGCCCGGACAACGGGCGTCCGGCGACCGACCCCGAGCTGCTGTTGCGCCTGTCGGTGCTGCAGCGCATGTACGGCCTGAGCGACCGGGGGGTGATCGCGCGGGCGCAGACCGATCTGGCCTTCCGGGCTTTTCTGCACCTGAACTGGGAGGACGCTCTGCCGGACCACTCGACCCTCGGGGTGTTCCGCGGCCGGGTCGGGGGGCGCTTCGAGCAGGTGCTGGAGGGGTTTGTGGCCCAGGCGGTGCGGCGCGGGCATGTGACGCAGCGTCGGCTGCTGGTGGATAGTTGCAGCCTGCAGGCCGATGCGGCAGTGCCCCGGTTACGGGCGCTGCTGATGACGGTGATTGAGCAGACGCTGGCGGCCTTGCCTGCGGAGGCGACGTGGGCGCAGCAGGCATATGACGTCTTGAGCCAGGACCCGGCCTGGGATCAGAACGAGGCGACCGCAGGGGAGCAGGTGGAGCGCTGGTTTGACCTGGCCGGGCGGATGCGCGAGGCGCTGTTGGCCCTGGACGCGCACACGCGCACGAAGGAGCAGTACGACGCCCTTGGGCTGCTGAACTCGGCGCTGAACCGGCACGGGCCCAAACGCAAGGGAAAACGGCGGGATGGGCTGGTGAGCGCCACGGACCCGGACGCCCGGTGGGGCTGCAAGAAACGTGGGAAACAGCCCGTGGCTGGGTACACGGAGCAGATCGCGGTGGACGCCGACAGCGGCATCGTGACGGAAGTGATGATCGAGCCGGGCAACGTGGACGACAGCCAGATGCTGCAGCCGCTGGTGGCGGGGCACACGGACAAGACGGGCGAGAAGCCGGCGGCGGTGGTGGCCGACAGCAAGTATCTCAGCGGCGACAACGTGGCCCACTTGGACAGCGAAGGGATCACCGACTTCATCGCCGCGCCCACGCCCAAAGGCCACAAGCAGGGGCGCTTTTCGGCCAGCGACTTCACCATCGAGTATGACGAGGCCGACCAGCCGGTGCGGGCGCTGTGTCCGCATGGGGAGTTGAGCGAGCGCCCCAAGTGGAAGAAGGACACGCACAGTTGGGTGTTCTTCTTCCGCCAGGGCCAGTGTGCAGGCTGCCCGTTGCGGGACCGGTGCACGCGGCAGAAACGGGGGCGGCAGTTGTCGGTGAGCATCCACCATCGACGCCTGAGCGAAGTGCGAGAGCGGCAGGAGACGCCGGAGTTTGCGGCGGCGCAGGTGGCGCGGTTGAGCGTGGAGCGCAAGTTCGCGCGGCAGAGCCAGCAGGGCGGACGGCGGCTGCCCTGGCGCGGGCTGGCTAAGGCGAGGATCTTCGGCTGGTTATGGGGCTGCGTGCTGAACATCTGGCAACTGACGAAGCTGGAACTGACCGGCGGAAACCTAGACAGGGGGCCGACCGGCCTGACGCCTAGGCCGCAGTGTGCCTAGATGAAGCAAACAGGGGAGGAGCGCAGCAAACCAGCCCCCTGAGGGGGCCTGAGAGGATGCCTGTGATACCAAAAACACGCTGACTGAAGCGACCGGGAGGCACCAACGGGGGGTTTTTCGACAATCAGAT
>MWCV01000142.1 GCA_002070215.1 Chloroflexi bacterium ADurb.Bin180
CGGGCACTGCCTGTATCCTTCTGGTCAAATCCACAGCGGACCAGGAGGCATAATGTCAGGCAGGAGAATCGAAACCATGGAACTACGGGAATTGTTACGCTACTTACAACTAGAATCCAGCAACCGACAGGCAGCCGCAGCGTTGGGCCTGGATCGACGCACGGTAGGCCGTTACCGCCAATGGGCAGCCCAGCACGGGTTGCTGGAAGGCCCGCTGCCGCCACCCGAGGCGCTACAAGCTTTAGTCGAGAGCACCCTATCCGAAGCCCCACCGCCACAGAGTATCTCCACCGTCACCCCGTACCGCGACCTGGTGCTCCGGCTGCGGCAAGAAGGCGTGGAAATCGCCGCGATCTATGCCCGCCTGGGCGAGCAAGGCTTTCAAGGCAGTTACCAGGCCGTGTATCGCTTTGTCAAGGCTTTAGAACCGGGAAAGCCGGAAGTGGTGGTGCGGATAGAAACGCCTCCAGGCGCGGAAGCCCAGGTGGATTTCGGCTATGCCGGGAAATTCATTGACCCGCACACCGGAACTCCTCGGAAAGCCTGGGTCTTTGTCATGACCCTGTCCTGGAGTCGCCATCAGTATGCCGAATTGGTTTGGGATCAAAGCCTGGCGACCTGGATTCAGTGTCACCGCCACGCACTCGAGTTCTTTGAGGGCGTGCCGCAACGGCTGGTCATTGATAACCTCAAGGCCGCCATCATCCGCGCGTGTTTCGATGACCCCCAAGTGCAGGTGACCTACCGCGAGTGCGCGGAACACTATGGCTTCCTGATTGCGCCTTGTCGCCCACGGACTCCGCAGCATAAAGGCAAAGTTGAACAGGGCGGCGTGCATTACGTCAAGCGGAACTTTCTGGCAGGCCGCGATCCGCAGCCTTTGTCGGAAGCCAATGTGGCGCTGCAGCAGTGGTGTTTGAACACCGCTGGCTTGCGCACCCATGGCACCACCAAAGCCGTGCCAATGACCCGTTTTGTGAGCACCGAGCGGCAGGCGCTGCAGCCCTTGCCCGCCACCCCTTACGATTTGAGTGTCTGGAAAATCGCCAAAGTCGCGCGCGATGGACATATCACCTTCGACAATGCCTATTACTCGGTACCCTGTGCCCAAGTAGGTTGCCAGGTGCAAGTGCGCGGGAGCAGCACCACCGTCCGCATCTACGACCAGGACTACCATTTGCTCACCACGCATACGCGGGCGACCGAACCGGGTGGCCGGGTCACCAAAATGGAGCATTTGCCCCCTGAAAAAGTCGCAGGCGCCCTGCTGGATCGCCCCACCTGCCAGGCCACGGCAGCTGAGATCGGACCTGCCACCGCTCAAGTCGTGCAACAACTACTGGATGACCCAGCCATCGAGCGCTTGCGCCCGGTGATCAGCCTGCTGCGGTTGCGGGAAACCTACGGCGATGCCCGCTTGGAAGCGGCTTGCACCCGCGCGCTGCACTTCAACGAGTATCGCTATGGGATGATCAAGCGCATCCTCCAACAAGGGCAGGAGCACGCCCCACTACCGGCGCCAGTCAACCCCAGCGCGCCGCCGCCCCGCACCTTTGTGCGCAGCGCGGCAGAACTGCTCGGGCATCTGTTTGGAGGTGAGGTATGGAACTGCGACACCAACTCATCCCCCAACTGAAGCGCTTGCGGCTCTCGGGAATTCTGGAGACCCTGGAAGCACGCGACCGGCAAGCCCAGGTCGAGCAGTGGTCCTACCTGGAGTTCCTCGAGCGCCTGGTCGAAGATGAGGTGGGGCGC
>MWCV01000143.1 GCA_002070215.1 Chloroflexi bacterium ADurb.Bin180
GCATCCTGTGACAGGAGGGTGAGCATCATGCGCGGTCCGAAACCACCAGCAGTCAACTTGACGGATGAAGAACGACAAGGTCTTGAGCAATTGGTCAGACGGCATAGTACATCTCAGCAATTGGCCCTGCGCAGCCGGATTGTTCTGGCCGCTGCAGACGGCAAGAACAATGCCCAGATCGCCCGGGAGTTGGGCATAGCCGTCGATACAGCTCGGCAGTGGCGAGACCGGTGGTTGGCGCTACAGCCGATCTCCCTGGACGACCTGACGACTGCCGAACGGCTGGAAGACCTGCCCCGACCTGGGACGCCAGCACGGATTACCGCCGAGCAACGCTGCCAAATCGAGGCCATGGCTTGTGAAGAGCCGGAAGACTCCGGCCGACCTATCAGCCAATGGACCAGCCGGGAGATTGCCGACGAAGTCATGAAACGCGGCATTGTGGACTCCATCTCGCCCCGCCACGCGGCGAGGCTTTTAAAAAGACGCCGATCTCAAACCCCATCTCATACGCTATTGGTTGACACCGGCGCCAGATGAGCGGCTTGATGAGAAGGTAGAGGACATCAATACCTTGTACCGCCAAGCTCAAGCCCTGACGGAGCAGGGGCAACGGATTCTGTCCACCGACGAACTGAGCGGAGTGCAGGCGCTGGAGCGCAAGTCTCCTGGCCTGCCGCTGGCGCCTGGTAAGGTGGAGCATCAGGAATTCGAATATGTGCGACATGGCACGCAGTGTTTCATCGTTAACTTTGAGGTGGCCACCGGCCGGGTGCTGGAGCCTACCTGTAGCCCGACACGAACGGAAGCAGACTTTGCTGCCCACATCAAGCGCACCGTAGAGTCTGATCCGGCGGCCGGTCAGTGGCATTTCATCGTCGACAACCTCAACACCCATCAATCGGAATCCCTGGTGCGCTATGTGGCTGACGAGTCCGCCATCGTCACTGACCTGGGTGTAAAGGGCAAATCGGGAATCCTGCAGTCGATGGCGACGCGCGCCGCGTTCTTGAGTGATCCCCGCCATCGCATTGTCTTCCATTACACGCCCAATCATGGCTCTTGGATGAACCAGGTCGAGATCTGGTTCAGCATCATCGCCCGCAAGTTGCTGCGGCGTGGTAGCTTCACGTCGGTGGCTGACTTGATCGCCAAGGTGTTAGCCTTCATCGAGTACTATAATCGCACGATGGCTAAGCCGTTCAAATGGACCTACAAAGGCAAGGCACTGACCGCGTAACCGCAGGCACATTTATGCCAAGGTGCACTAGCAGGATCTGTGACATCCGACTGGGCTCCTTTCTGGGCCTCAACCCGTGCCGCCAGAGACAAACGGCAGGGTGATGTCCGCGCAGCTATCCGGCCTGACCGCGTTCCATCAACAATCCCACATTTCGTGCTATCATATTCTACCACAGCCTGGTGTCAGGCGCATGCCATCGACACTCCAACTGTCGATGGGAGTGCACCACACTCGAGGAGGTTTGCAGTGCAGTTACCCCAATTGACCTTCTTCTGTGAGCTGGAGCCCGTTGCGCTGACGTCGCTGTTCGCCGACGGGCGGGTGGCGGAGGTGCTGAAAGCCATGGGAGCCCGCATCAGTCTTGGGCTGATCGACCTGACCCCTGAACGCGCGGCGGTCGTCCAGGCCCTTAACCAGGTCGGCGTTCCGGTGGTGGCCTGGCTACTCCTGCCCAAGGCCGAGGGGTAGAATCGGAAAATATTTGAGCAAATCCGTTTGGTGAAA
>MWCV01000144.1 GCA_002070215.1 Chloroflexi bacterium ADurb.Bin180
TAGAGGCAACCGCCTGGCTCCAGAACCCGCCACACCTCACGCACATAGATACCTCTGTCTCTCGGCGCGATGTGCTCCAGGACGGCATTGCAGATGCAGACCTGGAAGGCACCGTCGGCAAAGGGAAGATGGCTTGTGTCTGGCAGGTGGAGGATGCGGACGGCATCCTGGACTCTATCTTCTTGCACTCGAATCTGTGCCGCCGCGGCGAGGTGCTCGTCCGGCTCAACGCCGGTTACCACGGCGCCCAACTTGCTCCAGGTCACGGATGAGGCGCCCGCGCCGCAGCCAAAATCGAGCAGCCTCTTGCCCTGGATGTCCAGGTAGCGGCTCAGCACGACCGCCTCTCGGGCCAAGATCTTGTCCGCCCGTGCGAGTTCGTCCTGGAGCCACTTGCCAGGCTTGAACGGGCGGAGCGCCTCGACCATCTTGTCGCTGTAGTGCGTCACCAGTGGCTCAGGTCGCCCTTCTTCAGCGCTGACACGGTTGCTGTGGGTGGAATCCATCAGTCTCCCTGCCGCAGAAAGCGTAGGTACTTGAACAGGTCTTTGCGCCAGGCGATGTTGACCATGCAGCCACTGTTGCACGTGCGGCACGGGCCGCTGGCCAGCGCTTGCCGCATGGCCCGAGCCTTCTGGCCATAGTACAGGCTGGAGCAGGAGCCGCTGTCGAGGCAGTTCCCCAGGTTTTCGGCCGTCTCGCAAAGACGCACGTTGCCTGTCGCGTCCAGGGCCATCGAATCGACCAGGAAGGCGCAGGGGCTCTGGCGCGCCTGGCCCTGAGAGTACATCTGGAGCATGTCGCGCCAGTAGCAGGCCATCGGGTTGCGCAGGGACTGGTTGGCCGAGAGTCGGGCCAGAAGGGCGTATAGCGCTGGCTTGTCGTCCTCGGCGAACTCGAGTTGGTCACGTTGGGCGAGGTTGTCAACGTAGGTCTCATGAAAGCCCACCAGTTGATGGCCCAGGTCGAGGTTGCGTTGGCGGCACCACTCCTCCAGCTCGGGCAGGTAACGCAGGTTGAGGTGGCAGACAACACAACCCACGCCCAGATAGAACCCGTATTGCTCGCGGAGTTTCCCCAACCCCTCCAGAGTCTGCGTGACCCGGGCGAAGGCGCCGGGGATACCGCGCATCTGGTCGTGAACCTCACCGATGCCATCGAGCGACACCGAGATGCTGAGGCGGATGCCGCGCTCGGCGCAGAGTCGAGCGATATCCCCGTACACGGCGACGACTCGCTCTGGAGCAAGGCCGTTGGTGATCAGCGATAACGCGGCCAGCGAAGGCATGCGCTTGAGGAATACCGTCACCAGCTCGAGTAGATCCGAGCGGAGGGTGGGCTCCCCGCCCGAGATCATCAGGCGCTCGACGGTGCGGAACAGCGGGTCGGACAGAACCGCGTCGAACTGCGCGGTGGTGAGCTCTGCCTGCGGCGGTGATTTCCAAATACTGCACATCAGGCAGCGCGAGTTGCAGCGGTAGGTCACGTCAATGACCAGCCCCCGCAGCGGCACAGTGCGGAAGCGCCCCAGTACGTTGTACTCGTACACCCCGCGCAGATAGCTCGCCCATGTCTTGATTCTGGAACCGATATGGCTGGTCATCAGAGTGAACCGCCAACGATCTCGTAGTAGGCCGCCCTCGTAGCTGCTGCGATCACCGCCGGTCGGAATCTCTGCTCGGCGATGGCGCGGCCGAGGTGTCCCATTCCGTTGCGCAGCGCCGCATCGGCGA
>MWCV01000145.1 GCA_002070215.1 Chloroflexi bacterium ADurb.Bin180
GAGCCTCTTGCGATAGGCCGCCGCGACGACGGGCGGCGGCGACGGTTGTTGCGTGAGCGGCGGGGAGAAGCCCCCCAGCGCGTCCGGATAGGGCGCGGTTCCAGTCTGACTCACGTGTCTCGGGGTGCTTCGGGGGCTCTGGAGGCCGATCTCGCCGAGGTCGGCCGATCTGGAGGCGTACTTCTGCCTAGGTCTGGGGAACGAAGGCTGTCGTGGGGGGGTGTTAGGCTGCCAGGGCGACGATCCGTCTGGCCCGTTCCACCTTGCCGGCGTCCACCATGGCCCACGCACCTGACAGCATTACCAGCAGGGCCAGGTTCACGTGCACGGTCACCTTCGCCTTGCCACGCACGGTCAGGTCGTCCAGGAGCAGGAAGTCCTTGAGCCGACCGTTCACCCGCTCCGCCGCCGTGCGCTTGCGGTACAGCCGCGTCCACTTCTTGCTCCCCCGCCACAGCCCCGGATAGCGTCGGGGATCGCTCTTGATGCTGACTTTCCGTACAGCCCCGTAGGCGGACGCGGTACACCGGCCCCTCTGCTGACACTCGGTGGCCTTCCCACAGGCCAGCGGGCACCGCCACTTCAGATAGTCCCCGTCCCGTCCGGCGTAGACCATGTGGTTCCCGCCCAGGCACACCTGGGTCCCAATCTCAGTGCACAGGCTCTCGGCAGCCTGGCTAATGGAGTCCTTGTTCTTCCCGTGCGGCAGCCGCATCTTGATGATCGGTAGCGCGCCGTACTGCTCCAGCACATACCGGCAGTTGTCCGTGCTGTCGTACCCGGCGTCCGCCATCACTGCCTCCGTCCGCGACGCCACCTCCGGGTGCTGCTCCTGCAACCGCTTCAGCCCGGGCTCGAACTGCGTGGTCTCATTGACGTTGGCCGCCGTCACTTCGAAGTCCACCGGAAGCTCCGTAGCGCAGTCCACGATCAGGTGCACCTGGTAGCCGAACCAGTAGTCCAGGTACTCCTCCACCTCGCCGCCCTTCCTCCGCCTCTGCCGCTTGGGGCGCGCACTCCACGCCGCGTCCGGGTCGCTCTTGGTCTTGCGCATCTCATCACAATACGCATGCAGCGCGGTGGCATCGACCGCAAGGTGCTCCCCCAACTGAGGCAAGCGCTCTGCCAGCTCCGATACCAACTGGTGGAACATCGCCGCCAGATGCTCCTGCCCCGCCTCGGAACTCAGAAGCTTCAGCAGCCGGCTGAAGTGGTAGTCCTTCGGCACTTGGCCCACGCTCTCGATCCCCACCAGCCGCCGCAACGACCCGTTCCGCTCCAGCTCGCGGATCAGCTCCGCGTACGTGCGAATCTGGTACACGTACTTAGCGATCAGGCACTGCCACAGCATCTCCCACGGGTACTTGTTCTGACGCCCCTTCCGCTGCTCACGCAGCCACGCCACCAGCTTACCGTCAGGTAACGCCTGCAACACCAGCACCAACCGCTCGTTGTCATTGCACTGCCCGCACGAATCGTCGAAGGGAAACAGACTGGGCTGGCGAACCTGGTACATGGGCTTCCTCCTGACCGGGTGCTTGCTTATCGCAAAGTCAAGATTCCCTGGTCCGGCAGGAAGCCCTCCTGCTTTGGGGCAGAATTCTGCGCCCACCCCCCAAAAAAGGCCCCCAGACCCCCCCCTTGCCCCCGATTCCTGGGGACTACCACTTTTTCACGCAACCAACAAACCCAAGAGCCCCAACGGCTCGCTGTATTGCGCAAGAGGCTC
>MWCV01000146.1 GCA_002070215.1 Chloroflexi bacterium ADurb.Bin180
AGGCAGGATGAAGCGAGAACTCCAAGGCAGATACGTGACCATATCGACGGTGGGTGAGAAGGCCCAGGCCTTCGTTCCCGCGCCGCTGCCGCCACGTCCACCCATCGACTGGTCGCCGGAGCTGCGCAGCAAGTTCGACCAGGCGCTGCTGGCGCTCGGGCGTCTGGACAGTGTCTCGACCTTGCTGCCGGACACCTCGCTGTTCCTCTACATGTACGTCCGCAAGGAAGCGGTGCTCTCCTCCATGATCGAGGGGACGCAATCGTCGCTTTCCGACCTGCTGCTGTTCGAGCTGGATCAGGAACCCGGCGTGCCACTGGATGACGTGCGGGAGGTCAGCAACTATGTTGCGGCCCTCGACCATGGTCTGCGCCTGCTGGAGGAAGGTCTGCCGCTGTCGCTACGCTTGTTCCGTGAAATCCACGGTGTGCTGCTGACCAAGGGCCGGGGCAGCAATCAAACCCCTGGCGAATTTAGGCGCAGCCAGAACTGGATCGGCGGCACCCGGCCGGGCAACGCGGCCTTCGTTCCGCCTCCGGCCGAAGATGTACTGAAGTGCATGAGCAAGCTGGAGCTCTTCCTCCATGACCAACCGGAGCCGACCCCGGTTCTGCTCAAGGCAGCGCTGGCCCATGTGCAGTTCGAGACGATCCACCCATTTCTGGACGGTAACGGCCGTCTGGGGCGTCTGCTGATCGCGCTGCTGCTGTGTGAACAGAAGGTGCTGCGGGAGCCGATGCTCTACCTCAGTCTCTACTTCAAGACGCACCGCCAGTATTACTACGAGCTGCTCAACAACGTGCGCATGACCGGTGACTGGGAAGCCTGGCTCGATTTCTTCGCCGAGGCGGTCATCGTCACCGCCACCCAGGCTGTGGAAACGGCGCAGCTGCTCCTCAACCTGTCGAACCAGGACCGCGACAAGATCAGCGGCCTCGGACGAGCGGCGGCATCCACCCTGCAGGTTCACCGGGCGCTGATGGAGCATCCCATCGCCACCTCGGGCTCGTTGGTGGAAAAGACCGGCATCACCCCGGCCACGGTCAACAAGGCGCTCGGCCACCTGGAGCAGCTCGGCATCGTCAAGGAACTAACTGCTCAGAAACGCAACCGCCTGTTCAGCTACGCGGGCTATATCGAGATCATGAGTCGCGGCACGGAACTGCCGGGCAGGTAGGCCAATTCGATTCCCATTTTCGGAATCGAATAAGATTCGTTGGGATGCTTTTCTTGGTATCCGCTCCCGTTGCAAACCCAGCATCCTCGTCCGGAGCTTGGAAATCGGGAGAGAAAAGTTGCTTCCCCGGAGGGAACTTGGGGCACGACTCGACTTCCTATGTGAAGCCCTTTGTTTTCAATGCGTTACGGGGCAGATCGGGGTCGGAGACTGAATTGCGGTCGAGAGCTGTTTGCTCCACCATCAACCAACCGAACCAGCGACCGGCAGCCCCGGCGCTGGTTCGTTTTCTTTTGGGCGGCTCTCCGCCCTACCTTGGCGGCCGTCGTCCGGGAGGGCGTTCCTGGCGCCCGGCGCAGCAGCCGGCGGGGCGGTAGCCGGCGGCTTCGGCTGCGGCGCGGGTGGTGAAGGCGCGGGTGCAGTGGCGGCAGTCGTAGTGGGGGCAGCCGGGGAGGTGGTAGACGAAGGAGCGGGTGTTGCCGTGGAG
>MWCV01000147.1 GCA_002070215.1 Chloroflexi bacterium ADurb.Bin180
GCCAGATCGGCGGCAAGCTGCTGCGCGTCGGCAATCGCCTGGTACCCTTCCTCGACCTTTTGCAGATTGCTGTAGTTTTGCAGCAGCACCGCATCGGCCCCGGCCGTAGCTGCTGCCAAATCTTGCGTGTTTTCCGCCGCCTGCCCGGTGCTGTTGGCGTAGCGCAGCATCACCGCATCAGCCCCGGCCGTTGTGCGCTCCGCTTCGGCCAGTGCCCGTGTCAGGTTGTAAAAGCTCTCTTCGGATTGGCCAATTTGCTGGAGGTAAACGTTAAACAGCGACCGCATACGCGAATCGCCAAACGCCTCGTCAAGCCCGGCGCTGAACTGCTCAAAACTGTCGGCCTGCGCCGCCATTGCCTCAATGGTGGAGCGCGACCCCTCGATGACCTCTTTTTCGGTGCCGGTGACGGCAATGGCCAGGCCGCCGTACATGTCGCCCACCTCGGCGATTTTTCGACCCTCCTCGACCAACTCGTCAAACGACTTCGCCGCCTCGACGTTGCCCTGGATAATCGTTTCTACCTGGTTGCCGTAGCCGTTGGAGATGGTTTCAACAACAGGCAGCAGGCCGTTGGCCAGGTAGCTTTTGAAGCTGTCCTCCAGGTTTTGTACCTGCGTCTCCAGGCGGACAAACGCGGCCACGTCGCTGTCGGCCGTATCGCCAACCAGCGCCAGTTTCGCCTCCAGGCTTTCTAACACTGCCTGGTCAAACGAATCTCCCTTGAAGCCCTGGGCTTCCAGCTCGGCCGCTTTCAGTCTCACATCCTCAACAGACAGCCCCAGCGCGTCCAAACGCGCCGTGCTGTTGTTCGCAAACGTGAGAATAACTTGCTGCATATCCAACCCGAGCTTATTGATGACGGTGGCCAGGCGTACCACGCCCTCTTCGTCTTTAGCCAGGCCTAGCGAAATGATGTCCGTCGCGCTGGCCACAAGCTCGGTGTTGGCAACCAGGCCGCCCGTAGCGGCCGTTAAATCGTTTTGCAGCGCATCGGCCGTGGTGCCAATGCTGCGGGCCAATCGGTCAAGGCGCTCCTCGGCAAACTGAATCTGAGCGCCTTCTTTAGCCAGGTCGAACGCTTTTTTGAACGTGGCCCCGGCAGCCGCCGCCGCCACGGCCGATTTATTCATCACGTCAAGCGCACTGTTCAGGCGCTTGCCGAGATTCTCGACTTCCTTTTCGGTTTTAGGAATGTCGTCACCCTGCTTTTTAGTGCGGATGAGGATTTCCAAATCGTAGCGGTTACTGGTCATGGGTTAGTCACTCAGGGGGATTCCGGCCGCTGCCAACCCGGCCAGCATGGCGCGGGCAAAGGCCGTGTCGTCATCCCCCCACTGCTCTGGCGGCTTGCGGAAAACTCTGTCGGCTGCGATGACGTGTTCCATAGCCTCTAACAAAAAGCCGTTCCAGCGCATCTCCTCAGAGAGAAGCGGGCGCGGGTACGGCCGTTTGAATTGCACCTGTCCGGTGAGCGCCAATGCCAGCTGGTCTGTCTGCCACTCGATCAGCGCGTAAGGCCAGGGCTGTTGGGGTGGGTAGGTGCTTACTCCGTCGCCAATTACTCCTGCTCGGCTGGTTCGTCGCCAGTCGTGCCAGCGCTGGACCAGCCGGGCAAGTTTGGGAGGAATCGGGCCTC
>MWCV01000148.1 GCA_002070215.1 Chloroflexi bacterium ADurb.Bin180
TCGTTCGGCGAGATGGCCACAGAGTGACCTACGTCTTGAGCAACGCTTCTGTCGACACTTCTTTGGAACAGATGGTCTATGTCTTGTCAAGTGGTGTAATATGAAAGGCGCTTCAGCGTGAGTTCATTGCTTACGCTAGCTTACGAACTCGAGATCCTTATCGCTCTACACCTCCTTCTGGTAGCGGTGGCGCCAGCGGCCCTATTGGCTCTGCCGACAGCACCGCTCGTCCGGTCAGTGGATCGGCGCCAACCGCAGTGGCTCCGACCTCGTGGGCAGCAGGCTATCCGGCTCTTTCAGCTTGTTCATCGACTCCAGGCTGAAGTAGCGCCGATCCGCTTGCCACTCATCATTGATCTCGACCAGGATCGAACCTACCAACCGCAGGGCTGCCTCCGTGTTGGGAAAGATCGCCACCACGTCCGTGCGCCGTTTCACCTCCCGGTTCAACCGTTCCAAGGGATTGGTCGAGTAGATGCGGGTCCAATGCTCCGCCGGGAACGTCAGATAGGTCAGCACATCGTCCTCACCGTTGGCCAGCACCTCTGCCGCCTTTGGCCAGCGCTTCTCCATGGCTCGCACCACTTCCGCGACCTGCTCCTTGGCCGCCTGCTGATCCCGCTGGGCGAAGATGGTGCGCACCGCCGCCGCCACCATGGACTTGTCGCCATGGGGCACGTGGGCCAAGACGTTGCGCATGAAGTGCACCCGGCACCGCTGCCAGGCCGCACCGGCCAGCACACTGGTGATGGCTTCCTGCAGCCCCAGGTGGGCATCGCTGATCACCAAGGCCACCCCTTTCAGGCCACGAGCCACCAGACCCCGCAGAAAGGCCATCCAGAAGCTAGCTTCCTCACTGGCGCCGATGTCCACGCCCAGGATCTCCCGCTCGCCCGTCTCCCGGACACCGATGGCAATGACCACCGCCATGCTCACGATGCGATGATTCTGACGCACCTTGACGTACAGCGCATCCAGCCACAGGTAGGGATAACTGGCCTCCAGCGGCCGGTTGCGGAAGGCGGTCACTACCTCGTCCAGGTCCCGGCACAGGCGGGAGACCTTGCTCTTGTCCATGCCGCTCAGCCCCAGGCTCTGGACCAGCTCGTCGACCTTGCGCGTGCTGACGCCGGCGATGTAGGCCTCCTGGACGACGGCCACCAGGGCTTGCTCTGTTCGCCGTCTGGGCTCCAGGAAGCCTGGGTAGTAGACTCCCTGCCGCAGCTTGGGAATGCGCAGCGGGATCTCTCCGACGCGCGTCTCCCAGGTGCGCTCCCGGAAGCCGTTGCGCTGCGTGACGCGTTCCGGGCTACGCTGGTAGCGCTCAGCGCCAATCTGTTCGCTGACCTCCAGCTCCATGAGGAGCTGGGTCAACAGGGTGATGCCTTCCCGCAAGAAGTCGCCATCGAATTCGACGCCCATCTTGCGCAGGTAGTCGCGCAATGCTATAATTGGTTCGGTCATTAGGTGCCTCCTGTGTATGATATTGGCATACTCACACAGAAGCACCTGATGACCTTTTTGTCAAGGTACGAAAATTACACCACAATACGAGATTATATC
>MWCV01000149.1 GCA_002070215.1 Chloroflexi bacterium ADurb.Bin180
GGGTGAGAGAATCCTTCGCGTCTGACTTTTTCAGGGCTCAGCCTTTGCCCGTTCGGGCTGTGCCTGTCGAAGCCCTGCGCAAGCGGGGCGCCGGGAGCCCTTCGACAGGCTCGCAACGAACGGTTTCCATCATCAAATCCTCTGGAGCAAGACCATGAAAGTTTTCTACGACAAAGACTGTGACCTGAGCCTGATCAAGGGCAAGACAGTGGCCATCATCGGCTACGGTAGCCAGGGCCACGCGCACGCGCAAAACCTCAACGACAGCGGTGTCAAGGTTGTCGTCGGCCTGCGCAAGGGCGGCGCCTCCTGGGACAAGGTCGGCAAGGCCGGACTGACGGTCATGGAAGTCAATGACGCCGTCAAGGGCGCCGACGTGGTCATGATCCTGCTGCCTGACGAGCAGATCGCCGAGGTCTACACCAATAACGTGGCACCGAACATCAAGCAGGGTGCGTCCCTGGTTTTCGCCCACGGTTTCAACGTGCACTACAACCAGGTCGTGCCGCGTGCCGATCTGGATGTCTGGATGGTGGCTCCCAAGGCTCCTGGCCACACGGTTCGCAACACCTACACCCAGGGTGGCGGTGTGCCGCACCTGGTGGCGGTGCACCAGGACAAGAGCGGCAAGGCTCGCGATCTGGCCCTGTCCTATGCGATGGCCAACGGTGGCGGCAAGGCCGGCATCATCGAGACCAATTTCAAGGAAGAGACCGAGACCGACCTGTTCGGCGAGCAGGCTGTCCTGTGCGGTGGCGCGGTCGAACTGGTCAAGATGGGCTACGAGACTCTGGTGGAGGCTGGCTACGCCCCCGAGATGGCCTACTTCGAGTGCCTGCATGAGCTCAAGCTGATCGTGGACCTGATCTACGAAGGCGGCATTGCCAACATGAACTATTCCATCTCGAACAATGCCGAATACGGCGAGTACGTGACGGGCCCCGAGGTCATCAATGCGCAGAGCCGCGAAGCCATGCGCAATGCGCTCAAGCGGATCCAGACCGGCGAGTACGCCAAGATGTTCATCCTGGAGGGCCGCACCGGGTACCCCAGCATGACCGCGCGCCGCCGCCTGACAGCGGAGCACCAGATCGAGGTGGTGGGTGCCCAGTTGCGTGCGATGATGCCCTGGATCGCCAAGAACAAGCTGGTCGACCAGACTCGCAACTGATCTACGCCTGCTGAAGGAATCGCAAAGGCCACCCGGGTGGCCTTTGTTCTTGGGGGGCTGCCGGCAAGGCGGCATACACTCGGGATGGCAGGGAAAGCAGGGAACCGGCCAGAAGACGCCGTCCTCGGGCACCGGCATGTTTCGACGGGATCGTGGGGTCGGTTTGCTTTCTGCCTGCCGTTGGAAATATCAAATTGATAGCGGTATAAGACCATTTGACGCTGGGATTTGGCACAAAACATGCATAAAGAGACTGAAAAGCAAGCTCTGGAGTCATCGGGCGTGGTGGTGCGCAAGCGGCGCAAGGGCATTTACATCCTGCCCAATCTGTTCACCCTGGCCGCGCTGT
>MWCV01000150.1 GCA_002070215.1 Chloroflexi bacterium ADurb.Bin180
AGCCCGAAAGCTCGGTCTTGAGGAAGTGCCGTGTGTGCTCCACGATCACCTGACGGAGACGCAGCGCAAGGCGTATATCTTGGCCGACAACAAGCTGGCGCTCAATGCCGGGTGGGATGAGGAACTGCTGGCGCTGGAGTTCGCCGAACTGGCCGACGCCGGCTTCGATCTGGACCTGATCGGCTTCTCGGACGACGAGCTGGCCGACCTGCTTGGCAATATTGAAGAGACAGAGCGTGCCGATGATGAGGATTCGCCTAATGGCGAACCCGAGGATGAGGATATCCCGGATGCGCCGGTGACTCCGGTCAGCCAGCCGGGTGACATCTGGCAACTGGGTGCGCACCGTTTGATCTGCGCCGACTCGGCCGACAGCGCCGCCATCGAGCGCTTGATGGCGGGCGAGCGTGCGGCGCTGCTCTTTACCAGCCCGCCCTATGCCAACCAGCGCAACTACACCACGGGCGGCATTGCGGACTGGGATGCGCTCATGCATGGCGTCTTTGCCGCGGCCATGCCGATCATGCGCGCCGACGGCCAGATGCTGGTCAACCTGGGCCTGGTGCATCGCGACGGTGAATGGCAGCCCTACTGGGACGGCTGGATCGAGTGGATGCGCGCGCAAGGCTGGCGGCGCTTTGGCTGGTACGTGTGGGATCAGGGCGTGACGGTGCCGGGGGATTGGGTAGGACGCCTGGCCCCCCGCCACGAGTTCATCTTCCACTTCAACCGCGAAGCCCGAAAGCCCAACAAGATCGTGCCGTGCAAGTGGGCCGGGCAGGAAACCCACCTGCGCGCCGACGGTTCGTCCACCGCGATGCGCGGCAAGGACGGCAAGGTCGGCGCCTGGTGCCACGCGGGGCTGCCGACGCAGGACTACCGCATCCCCGACTCGGTCATCAGCATCACGCGCCAGCGCGGGCCGATCGACAAAGAACGAGAGATCGACCACCCGGCGGTCTTTCCCATCGGCTTGCCGCAGTTCGTGATGGAGGCTTACACGAACGAGGGCGACGTCGTCTTCGAGCCCTTCTCAGGCTCGGGCACCACGATCTTGGCGGGTGAGGCGTGCGGCCGCCGGGTTAGGGCCTCGGAGCTTGCGCCAGAGTATGTCGACGTGGCCGTGATCCGCTGGATCAAGAACCACTCCGACCAGACGCCGGTGCTGGAGTCCACCGGGCAGACCTTTGCCGAGGTCGAATCAGAACGACTGGAGAACACCGATGCAAGCCTGGCTCGCTGACAAGCTGGAGCATTGGCCCATCGAGCGCCTGTTGCCCTGGGACGGTGTTTGTCACGTTCATCCAGACAATGAACGATGGGGTACCGCATGGACTTCTATGCGACGTGGGTTTTTCGAAAACCATGATAGAGAAAACCCCCTCGCTGTTTTTTAGGAGGGGGTGGACGTACTTCAAAGAGTGGCTTGCGCTGAATGGCGTTCGTGAGGTATGGCACAGGAGCCATGCACGCAAACACTATCTCGCTTTTAATTGTGCTGCTTTGCCCTAAGTATAT
>MWCV01000151.1 GCA_002070215.1 Chloroflexi bacterium ADurb.Bin180
CCGCCGTGGCGGCGGTTGCCTCGGTGCCGGTCTCGTCTACCGCGATAAACGCCTTGTGCAGCACATCCTGGACAAACAGCTCGCGCCTGCCGGTCATCCGGCTCAGGTCGGCGCTGGTGCTAAAGGCCTGGGTCAGGCCCATCTTTTGCAGCGTGTCTTTCAGCGACACCTGGTACTCGAACTTGCAGCGTGGCAGCTTGAGCGCCACCTGCTGCACGCTGAGCCCGGCCAGTACCTCGTCCAGCCGCTCCGCGTCGAGTGCGCCGGCCCACTCCTCAAAGCGGCCCCGCTCGGGCAGGATCACCACCATCGACAGCTCGCCGCCGGTGTAGGGCAACTCCACCGCCTGATAGCCCTGGCCGGCGTGGTAGCGGAACTCGTTGTTCTGGTACATCAGCGGCACGGTCACGGTCGAGCCGTCCAGCCGACAAAAGAGCGCCTCCACCGTGGCCTCCTGGCGGAACGGCGACTGCCAGGAAGCGGTAAAGTAGATGACGTTGGTCAGCACCAGCACCGTGTCCCGGGTGATGGCGCCTGCGGGAATTAGGTCCTCGATCTTGCCCTCGGTCTGGTGCTTCACCCAGTCGTTGATCACCTGGTGGGCTGCCTCGGGAGCGCCGAAATCGAGCGTGCGCAGGCCGGCGTTGTAGTAGCGAGCCAGGGTGTCCAGAAAGGCCTGCTCGAAATGCAGGCCTTCCTGACCCCACAGCGCGTTGACGATCCTCAGGCGAAAGCGCTCCTCTTGCTTGACGGTGAGTCACCGCTTGCGCAGCGCCTGGTCGATGGCGTTAAAGGCGGCGTGCAGCGCGTCCTGTTGCGGCAGGCGCAGCACGTCCAGCATCTCTGCCTCGGTCTCGCCGGCGGCGCCGGCCAGGGTCATAGCCAGGGCCAGCGAGATGGAGTAGGGCGAGGTGAACTGGTTCTCGTTTTCATCAAAGAGCGCCCGGTACAGGCCCAGGGCAAAGGCGGTGTTGCCCGCCACCAGCTCTGGCACATCCGCCTCGGCCGATGGGTCGGGTTCGAGCCGCGGCACGTCCGAGCGCACCTCCTGCGCCTGGACCGCCGCCGGCAGGGACGGGGCACAGCCTGCCAGGGTCACGGCCAGCGCCAGACTGGCCAACACCATCTTAGGCCATTTTCTGCTCATCACGCACCTCCATCTTCGGCCTGGGCGGCGCTCAGCGCCAGGCCGGGATTGGGTTTCGTTCTTCCCATCAAGAACGGCGGGCCGGGCACCAATTCTGCCCTGCTGCCACACGGTGTTGTGGCAACACATTGTATCCACCCCATGGTCCCAGCTGAAGAGCCACTTTGTCCAAGAGTATGGGGATGGGTGCACGGATGCTGTCATCAACCTCCGGCAACTGGCGCTTGAGACTGGCAAATGGGGTTTCGTAATCCAAGGAGGAATGCTCTCTGACGTTGTTGTAGTAATAGACATAGCCCATGGCCTCACTGAGGAGGCTTTGATCGTTGTGGATGTGGGTGACCCGTGGGATGTAGAACTCGTCGTC
>MWCV01000152.1 GCA_002070215.1 Chloroflexi bacterium ADurb.Bin180
CTCCCTTGAAAATGGTTTTCTGTTACCCGGCTTTGGCAGCGAGCGGCGCCAACTCGACCCGGTAGCCGAGCTTCTCGAGACGGCGGACAGCTCGGCGTTTCACTGTCTCACGGTCGCGCTCGTCAAAGTAGTTGCCACCCAGGTCTTGATAGGTCGTCTTTCGAGTGATCAGGTGATAACCTGTGACCAACAAACTGTGCCCGACGGCGACCGCTGCCCGCTGTTTGCCACGCCGGGAGGCCAGGCGGCGATAGAGCGCCTGGAAGTACTTGTTCTTCGTCCGGGCTGCGCCGTGGGCCGCTTCCACCAAGGCTCGCCGCAGCCACGGACTGCCTTTGCGCGTACGCCCGCTCTTGCGTTTGCCCGCACTCTCGTTGTTGCCTGGACACATGCCAGCCCACGAGGCCAGATGATCCGCATCCTCAAAAGGCGCTAGATCAGCGCCAATCTCGGCGACGATGATCTCGGCGATGCGTTGGTTAATGCCTGGCAAGGAGTCCCACGTCGCCAAGGCGGCCGCAAAAGGGCGCATCTGTTCCGCAATCTGCTGATCCAGGTGGCCGATCGCCTCATCGAGGTAGTCGATGTGGCTCAGATGCTGCGCCAACATGAAGCGATGATGCGGCCGGACCCGCCCGCTCAACGCCTTCACGAGCAGGTCGTGCTTGTCGCGCAACCGCCCCTTGGCTAATTCGGCCAGCGTGGTTGCCTCCGTCTGGCCCTGGACGATCTCAGCCAACATGGCGCGTCCACTCACCCCCATCACATCGCTGGCTACGCTCGCCAACTTGATGTTGGCGTCTTCCAGCACCTTCTGCACTCGATTGACCTCGCTCTTGCGTTCATCCCCCAACTTCGTGCGATAGCGCGTCAGGTCCCGTAGTTCGCGCAGCACCTCAGAGGGGATGAAGCTGCCCTTGAGCAACCCATGCCGTAAGAGATCGGCGATCCATTCAGCGTCCTGCACGTCCGTCTTGCGTCCCGCTATCGCTTTGATATGCTCGGCGTTGACGACAAGGATAGCGAACCGGTCATCCAGCAGGTTGTACACCGGCTTCCAGTACACACCCGTGCTTTCCATCGCCACGTGGGTGACGCCCAACCTCGTCAACCAGCCCGCCAAGGCCTCCAAGTCCGCAGTCATCGTCTCAAAGGTTCGGGTCTCCTTCACTGACTGACCCTCGGCCCCAGCTACGATCGCACAGGCCACCACCGTCTGCTTATGCACGTCAATCCCGCAACAACGCTCATATACCACTCGCATGACCCACCTCCGCTGCTCTCGCTCGCCCCAGCGGAGTGCCTGATAAACGAAGATCCTCCCTTGCGTGCTCTCCCCTGGCGGGGGGCAACAGTCAACGGTGCCTGCAGGCACTCAAGTCAAACTCCTCCCGGACTCGTGGCACCAAGCAACCCATCCGACTTCTCACCAGAGCGGCTCACTATTCTACCCATTTTCATCCGCAATGGTGAACCTTGGCTCATAGACAACTCCTC
>MWCV01000153.1 GCA_002070215.1 Chloroflexi bacterium ADurb.Bin180
AGTGACGGGAAGTCACCCGACTTCATGCCCGCCTGGTCGCCTGATGGCAAACGTCTCGCCTTCACTACAACGCGCGATGGTAATCAGGAAGTCTACTTGATGGATGCCGACGGGACGGGGCTGACTGACCTAACGAAGTCCCCCGGGGAGGACTATGCGCCTGTCTGGTCGCCTGACGGGAAGCAGATAGCTTTTGTGAGCAAGCGCAACGATGAGACTCCCCAGATCTATGTCATGAACAGTGACGGCAGCGACCAGGCCCGCCTAACGAGCGGTAAGCAGTACAACGATTCACCCGACTGGTCGCCCGACGGTAGCACGATCGTGTGGCAGCAGTTCGAGCGAAAGGGCTTCATAGTGACCACGACGGATATCTGGGCCATGAAGCCCGATGGAACTGCGCCGCGGCAGTTGACTCACGCCTCTATAGTGGACCCCGAATTCTGGACAGCAGAAACGGGGTAAGATAGGTACATGCCACGCAAGACTTACTCGCCGGCCCTCAAGGCCAAAGCAGTGCTGGCCCTGCTCAAGGAAGACCAGACCTTCGGCCAGGTCGCGGCCAGTTTCGGCGTTCATCCCAACCAACTGCGGCGCTGGAAAGAGCACGCGCTCGCCCATCTGCCGGACCTGTTCGCCGGCGAAAGCCCCCAGGCTCTGGCCAAGCAGGCCGAGCAGGAGGCCCACCAGGAACAGCTCTACGCGGAGATCGGACGGCTCACCACGGAACTGACGTGGTTGAAAAAAAAAGCTGGTGTCGACCGCCTCCCCGGCTGAGCGCCGCGCGATGATCGAGCCGGGCCTGGCCGGGCTGCCGGTGACGGTACAGAGCCAACTGCTGGGCGTCAGCCGCGCCAGCCTGTACTACCAAGCGGTGGGGCCGTCGGCCTTCGAGATCGCCGTCAAGCATAAGATCGACGAGGTCTACACCGCCTACCCGTTCTACGGCTCGCGCAAGCTTACCTTCGAACTGACGCAGGCGGGCTTTGCGGTCAACCGCAAGCGCGTGCAGCGCTACATGCGCGAGATGGGGATCTGGGGCATCGTGCCCGGCCCCCACCTGAGCCGGCGGGCGCGCCAGGAGCACCAAATCTTCCCGTACCTGCTGCGGGGCCTGCGCATCGAGCGGCCCAACCAGGTATGGGGAGTGGACCTGACTTACATCCGGCTAAGCGGCGGATGGCTCTATTTAGTCGCGATTTTGGACTGGTTCTCCCGCTTTGTGCTGGCCTGGGAGCTGGACCAAACGCTGGAGATGCCCTTCGTGCTCACGGCCATGCGCCGGGCCCTGGGGACGGCGGCGCCGGAGATCTGCAACAGCGATCAGGGCAGTCACTTCACCAGCCCGCAGTGGACCGAGCTGCTGCAGGGCGCCGAGGTGCAGATCAGTATGGACGGCAAGGGCCGGGCGGCGGATAATATCTTCGTCGAGCGGCTGTGGCGG
>MWCV01000154.1 GCA_002070215.1 Chloroflexi bacterium ADurb.Bin180
GACTTTATTTTTGCGCAAACACAGGGCATTTCTATTCGGGCAACGCAAACACAGGCCATTTCTATTCGTTTTGGCCGGTCCAGACCTGGGTTTTAGCGGTCTGCGCAGTACGTTTGCAGGCACTGAACCAGGTCTCTGGAGAATTGCTTTAGACTTAGCAGCTCCACTCGCACGAGGCGCTGGTTCTCCAGGACCAAGCGCCCTGGGATAGCCAGCAGGTCGCGCACGATGCGCTTGGGGCCGTAGTTTTCAAAAGGACTGCCCACCAGCGCGCGGCAGTAGAAGTCAGCCAGCAGGTTGTGAGCCAGGTCGGCCAGCAGGATGTAGGCTGTCTGCCCCAGGAAACTGTGTTTGCGGCGCGCTTCCAACCCCAGCCCGCTTTTGTCGTTGCGAAACTGTTCGACTTCTGCTCTGCCCCGGTAGTCATAGCAGGCCATCAGCGCCCTTTTGGAAGGCAGGGCCAGGGTGCTGAGATAGTAACTATGCCGGTAGACCCCCTTCTTGAGTTGTCTCTTGACCAGCACGCGCACCGGGCGACCATAGTCCACAGGGGGCGGCACTTCGCCCAGCCAGGTCTCAGGACGATAGACATCCCAGCGCCGCACTTGCCTGGCTAAGGCTTCGGCTCGGCGGTTGTTCATGCCTTTGGCCACCACCTGGTAGCCCCGTTGCAGCAGCCAGCGCAGATGGGCATCGCTCCCCCCTCCCCCATCAATGCGCCAGACGGTGCGCTGCCGTTGGGCGGAGGATAACTCTAAAGCAATTTCGGCGTTTTCGACCGACGGCAGCAGGCACTGGCTGGTGTGCTGGTTGCCCGGATACACGGCTGAATAGATCGTCTCACGGTAGGCGACGGCACTGACCCGCGCCAGTTGCCGTCCAGTCGCGTTTTTTTGCCGCTGAAATACCCCTTTTGGCTCTCCTCAGCCCGCCTGCTGCAGGGCAAACCGGATAGATCAAAGTCCAACCACAGGTAGCCCCGCCAGTCGTGCTGCCGCACCTGACTGCTCAGTTGCATTAGAGTTAGCATCCCCGCCCGCAACAGCGCAATTTGCTTTAGACTTAGCCCATCCAACAGCCGTGACAGGGTCGATTGGTCGGCAAAGCGTGCCCACCCCTCCGCGCTGGCCAGCGCCTGTTCCCCGCCCAGATGCCCCTGGACCTCCCCCAGCGTTGCGCACCCTGCCAGCATACTCCACAGCACCTGGCGCAGCAGCTCACCCATGCTGAATTCGCGTCGTTTAGACCCGAATTCTCCCTCAGTGAAGAACGCCAACTGCCCCCTCGCCTGGTATAGGGCCCCTAGCACGGCCAACGGCGCGTAGCTGGTGTTGACTGGCCCATCGTCGGTCAAACCAATCTCCAGTTTCATCGGAGTGCTCCTTGTCCGGCTAAGTCTAAAGCATTTTTCCGATGATACTGCTTTTTGAC
>MWCV01000155.1 GCA_002070215.1 Chloroflexi bacterium ADurb.Bin180
CCCGGTGGAGCCCAGCGCAGCCCCCGAACCCACGCCGACGGAAACGCCGCCTGTGACCCTGACGGTGTGCACCGCCAGCCTGCCAGAGACGCTCTCCCCCTTCGGCGGTCCGTTGACCCCCGCCAGAGAGCGTTTGAATGCGCTGTTGTACCCCCCGGCTTACACCCTGGGCAATGTATGGCTGGAGCCGGTGCCGATTCGGCGCGGGCAGATGCTGGTTGACGCGCGTGGTGAGCTGGTGATGGCTGCCGAGGGGGTGAACGTACGCCCCAGCGGTTGTCGTGAGAATGCCTGTTCCATCACCTGGAACGGGCTGGACCCGCTGGAGATGGACCGCATGGTGGTGGACTTTAGCCTGCACGCAGGGTTGACCTGGAGCGACGGCGCCCCGTTGATCCCAGCCGACGTCATCCTCAGCTATACCCTGGCGAGTGACCCATCCTCGCCGGTTTATGGCTGGGCTGAGGCGCGCACCGAGAGTTTCAACGCCCGGGATGCGATCAGCCTGAGCTGGCGCGGCCTGCCGGGATTCACCTCCGCCGAGCTGGAGAACTTTTTTTGGACTCCGCTGCCATCGCATCGATTTGACTCCGTCCCGGACTTCAGCGCCGTCGCTGCGGAAACCTCCAGTTACGGACCCTTTTCCCTGGCTGAGCGTGGCGAACACGAACTGCTGTTGACCCGCAACCCCGGCTATCCTTCACCTGCAGAGACCCTGCCGGGTGTTGATCAGGTCGTACTGCGCGCCCTTGAGGGCGGCGCTGTGGCGGCCTGGGAGGCGCTGCAGACGGGAACCTGCGACGTACTGGACACTTCTTTCAACCTGGTCGAGGTACCCGAAGTATTGGCTGCCATCCAGTCGGAGCCGGGTTATGAGGTGCGGGTCGAGACGGACGGTCCACCAACGCAACTGGTGTTCGGCATCCGCCCGGCGGAATACGACACGATTAACAACCCCGTGTTTGCCGAGCGCAAGGATTTCTTTGCCGACTCGCGCACGCGCCTGGCGCTAACACAGTGCATCGACATCGAAGCCCTAGCCGCACAGACCGGTTCGGCGCCTGTCCTGCAGGCTGGGCTGTCCTATGATCCGGTAGCGGGTGCAACCCTGCTGGAGACTGTCGGTTGGGTGGACCACGACGGTGACCCGCTTACGCCGCGAGTCTCGCAGAACGTGCCGGGCGTCTTCAACTCCACCCCGCTGTCGTTGACGCTGCTGGCGGGTCCTTCGCCCTTCCACCAGGACCTGGCTGCGGGGATCGCCGAAATGTTGGGGATTTGCGGCGTAGGCCTGCAGGTGCACACATTGAGCCTGCCCGAGCTGTACGCGCCCGGCCCGGAGGGTCCGCTGTTTGGACGCGCGTTTGACCTGACCTTGCTCGCCTGGCAGCGACCGCCCGGTGGAGAT
>MWCV01000156.1 GCA_002070215.1 Chloroflexi bacterium ADurb.Bin180
GGCTCTTTGAGCAATAGTGTGCTCAACGTGCGCCATCGCACTCCACGAGCAGCCGCAGGCGAAAATGCTCAAAGTTGCGAAAGCCGTAGGCTCGGCGTTTGATGAGCTTGACCTTGTTGTTCAGGCCTTCGACCAGGCCACTGGTGATGTGTTTGTTGAAGTAGTTTAGGATCGGGTCCCACCAGTTGCGCAGAGTGGTCAGGAAGGCCGCCAAGCCTTTCAGGCCACTGGTTTCGACGGTGGCGATCCACGCTTGGATCTGGCTGGCGGCCGAACTGCGATCAGGCGCCGTTTCGAAGATCGTGCGGAACTGTTCTTTGAGTTGATGTAACTGCTTCAGCGTGGGTGAAGCGCTCAGGGCTTGCTCCAACTGACGACCCTCGGCGTCGGTGAGAGCGTCCTGGTTCTTGACCAGCAGCCAACGACAGCCCTTGAGTTGCTGCTTTTCGGATTCGCCCGCCTGGCGCTGAATCTCGCGCCGCACCATCGTCACCCGGTCATTGAGGTTCTTCATGACATGGAAGCGATCACCGTTGATCCGAGCGGCTGGCAGTTTGGTTTCTACCGCCAACCGATACGGCAACCATAAGTCCATGGCGACTTCTTCAACGGCGGCACGCTGCTCAGCGCTCCAGGTGTCCAGGTAGGCTTCCAGGGCCTCCTTGGTGCGTTCCGGCAGCACAGCCACGATCTGGCTGCGCTCCAGATCGGAAAGGATCAGGACGAAGTCATCGTGTCCTTTCTTGAGTGCGATCTCATCCAGACCCAGGCGCCGGATGGGGTGAGTTGCGGCGCCGTGGCGCTCGGCCAAGCGATAGTAGATGCCCTCGACCAGCTTGTAACCCAGCCGTTCTTGGCGGCTTACCGCCTGGAGCGTCGTGTCACGGCAGCGCTCGAACAGATGCTGTTCGTAGCGCTGGGTACAGCGGCCATGAGGGCTGATCGCTTCCAAGACCTCTGTGAAGGGCCGGCGACAGTGGTCACATTTGAAGCGCCGCGCTGAGAACTCCAGATAGCAGCGACGCCCGCCCCAGGCCAGATCACGTACCACACGTCGGTGGTACTGATGAACGTGTGTTGAGGGCTGCTGGCACTTCGGACACAGCGCTACATCCCAGACATGCTGGCAGAACACGATCAGACAATCCAACCGATCATCATATTCAACGCCGCTGACCATAAACTCGGATAAGCCTAATAGGCGGGTCAAGGCCTGCGGGTCATCCGCTTTGACGAACCAACTGGCATTCGGTATGCTGTCCAACACCGGGGCCACCTCCAGGCAGATTAGGATGGTTTAGATCCACATCTTACCCAGGTTGGCCCTGGTATCGTCAACTACAGCACACTAATT
>MWCV01000157.1 GCA_002070215.1 Chloroflexi bacterium ADurb.Bin180
GCTGTGAAGTGGGATTCCCCATCATCGATGCGGTTCACGCTGGCGCGCTGCTGGCCTTCCACCAGCACCTTGACCGTTCCGTCGGGCAGCTTCAGCATCTGCAAGATGGTGGAGACGCAGCCGACCTCGAACATGTCCGAAACGGCAGGCTCGTCCTTGGCTGCAGTTTTTTGCGCCACGAGCATGATCCGGCGCTCGGCTTCCATCGCGGCTTCCAGCGCCTTGATGCTCTTGGGTCGCCCGACAAAAAGGGGGATCACCATGTGCGGGAAGACCACCACGTCGCGCAACGGCAACAGTGGCAGGTCAATCGGGGTGGCAGGTAGCGGTATGTTTCCAGACATGGGAGTCCCTCGTGTTACCTGTTCAATATGGTCGTCCTGGCTGCATTTTCAACCTGCAGCCCGCTCCACGCGGGCAGAAAGGTTGAAAACCAGCTCGGTGGTGCACCTCGCGACCGCGTCAGGCCTTCTTCGCCGCTTCCCGGTACACCAGTAGCGGCGGCTTGTTTTCCTCGATGGTGGACTCGTCGACCACCACCTTTTCCACATTCGCCGCGTTGGGCAGTTCGAACATGGTGTCGATCAACGCCTGCTCCAGGATGGAGCGCAGGCCCCGGGCGCCCGTCTTGCGCGCCAGCGCCTTGCGGGCGATGGCCTTGAGTGCCGATGGCCGGATCTCGAGATCGACGCCTTCCATCGACAGCAATTTTCCAAACTGCTTGATCAGGGCATTCTTGGGCTCGGTCAGGATCTGAACCAGCGCGTCCTCCGTCAGTTCAGCGAGAGCTGCAATCACCGGCATCCGACCCACCAGTTCCGGGATCAGGCCGAATTTGATCAGGTCTTCCGGCTCGATTTCGTTGAACACATCGGTGAGCGAGCGTTGCTTCTTGCTGCGCACCGTGGCGCCGAAGCCGATGCCCGAGGCCTCGGTGCGGTTCTCGATGACCTTCTCCAGACCGGCAAACGCACCGCCGCAGATGAAGAGGATGTTGGTGGTATCGACCTGCAGGAAATCCTGGTTCGGATGCTTGCGTCCCCCTTGCGGCGGCACGCTGGCCATCGTGCCTTCAATCAGTTTCAGCAAGGCTTGCTGCACGCCTTCACCCGAGACATCGCGCGTGATCGACGGGTTGTCAGACTTGCGCGAAATCTTGTCGATCTCGTCGATATAGACGATGCCGCGCTGGGCACGCTCCACCTCGTAATTGCAGCTCTGCAGCAGTTTGGCGACGATGTTCTCGACATCCTCGCCCACATAACCGGCCTCGGTCAGCGTGGTGGCATCTGCCATCACGAAGGGCACATCGAGCATGCGCGCC
>MWCV01000158.1 GCA_002070215.1 Chloroflexi bacterium ADurb.Bin180
GACGTACAGGTAGACCGGCTTGGCCGACTTGCCTTCAAAAATGACCATGTCCCAACCGGCCATCTTGAACTCGGCGCCCCAGTAGCCACCCGAGTTGGAGCAGGCAATGGCACCGGTCAGCGGGCCTTTGGTGATGACGGTGTAGCGGCCACCGGTGGAGGCCATGGTGCCAGTGAGCGGACCGGTGGCCCAGATGATCTTGTTGTCGGCGGACAAGGGGTCCACCGTGGCATCCACTTCCTCGACCAGGTACTTGGTGCCCAGGCCCCTCGAACCGAGGTAGGCCTGCGCCCATTCCATGTTGAGGGGTTCCGACTTGACGGTGCCAGTGGTCAGGTTGACGCGGAGAATTTTTCCAGCCCAAGACATGATGCGTTCTCCTTAAACGGCGGTCGGTTGGTTGCCAAGCTTGTCGGCCCACTGGGCCATCTTGCCCAGCCCCGTCCAGTTGGCGTCGATGAAGGTGATGGCACCGGTCGGGCACGCCTCTGCGCAGGCCGGCTCGCCGCCACACAGGTCGCACTTCTGAACCTTTCCGGTCTCCTGCACGTAGTTGATGGTGCCGAAGGGGCAGGCAATGGTGCAGACCTTGCAACCCACGCAGGTCGTCTCGTTGACGACCTTGGCGCCGGTGGCCTTGTCGACGGTGATCGCCTCCACCGGGCAGGCGTGCAGGCACCAGGCCTCGTCGCACTGCGTGCAGGTATAGGGCACTTTCTTGCCGGTGTGATGGAATTCAAAGACCTTGATACGCGACTTGGCCGTCGCGTACGTGCCGTAGTTCTCGAAAGAACAGGCCATCTCGCACTGCATGCAGCCCGTGCACTTGTCTGCGTTGATATGCAACACCTTTTGCATGTGTCTCTCCTGTGGGTAGCGGCACCTATGAAGCGCCTTGCCTATGAATGGGAATGCATAGCGATTGTTGGCTCACTACCCCCTCACAAACCTAGTATTTACCCTAGAAAAGGCACTCGGCCTCCGATATTCTCAAGATGAGACACTCTGCCGGAAGCAAGGGCCTGTCCCGATGGCGCCATTTCCGGTCTGCGCAAAACCGGCACAATCCCTACCAGCCAACGCCTTGCCGATGACCGCCCCCTCTGTCCCGCTGCCCACCACGCCCGACCACCGGCTGGCCCGGATCGAGGCCGCACGCCGAGCCGTGATGAATGACGAGCCGCTGACGGCGCTTGCCATGGAGCCCTGGATCGAGCGTTCCTGGCGGCGGTGCCTGGCCAGCGGGCAGCGCCCGGAACAGCGGGTCGGGTTCGACGTGGTGTCCAGCCACGTGTTGCGGCGCACCCTG
>MWCV01000159.1 GCA_002070215.1 Chloroflexi bacterium ADurb.Bin180
CCGCGTGCCCTTCGGCGTCTCGTGCTCCGCCTCCAGGACCTCCAGCCCACGGAGGACACACAGCCGCAGGGCGTCAGATCGCGTCACGTTCGCCGCCGTCGCCAGCTCCGGGGCGTCGGCCAGCAGGGGCACCAGAGCGTCAAGCCGGTCCACAAGGGCTTCCGGCAGTCTCACGGGGATGGGGTGGAGCGTCGCCATAGCGTCCTCCTGTGTGCTCAGGGCGTCCAGATCGCCGGTCGTGGGGTCCCCAGCGAACAAGGTAGCCGTTCGCTCCCGAATCTCGGGGTGTTCGGTGAGCGTTTGGCGTATGACGGCCAGGGCATTGCCCACGGCTTGCAGATCAACAGCCTTCGACACTAGGCCACCTCCGCGTTCAGTAGGTCCCTCACAGTCTTCGCGTGCCACTCGCCGCCGCTCCGGGGGAGCATACCCTCGGCCGCCAGGGTCTCGCCCACCTTGCGCAGGGACAGCCCCTGCTCCCGGAGCGTCTTCGCCGCTGCTATGATCGCCTGCTCGGCTTCGTTGGCTTCCAGGTGTATCCCGTCCGCTCCCAGCGTCCAGCCGTAGGGCACCTGTCCGCCGGTATACTCTCGCCGGGCCGCCTTGTGCTGCATTGCCGCGGAGGTGCGCTCCCGAATGACGTTTCGCTCCAGCTCCGCCGCTCCGGCCATGATTGTGAGGAAGAACCTGCCCATTGCGCTGGAGGTGTCTACCGACTGGCCGCCCAGGTCCACGAGGTGCAGGGCTACTCCGGCCCGGTCCCAAGCGGCTGTGACTTGCAGGCAGTCGGAAGCGTCGCGGAACAGACGGTCCAGCTTGTAGACTACGACAGCCCCGACCTTGCCGCGGCGAACGAGGTCCAGCAGGTGCGCTCCGCCGTCGCGTGTCGCGAGAGGCTTGCCTGCGCTCACCCCTGCGTCTATGACGACCTCGGCCAGCTCCAGGCCGCGCATGGTGCAGTATGCTCGCAGCGTCGCCTCCTGCGCGTCCAGGGAGACCCCCTCTGTGGCCTGCTCTTCGGTGGAGACTCTCACGTAGCCTATGGCCTGCATTGCGCTTCCCCCTTGGTTGACTGTATACGTAGTGTATACCCGTCCGTATACCTTGTCAAGGGGATTTTGTTACCGTGGGGTCCCTCGGTAACAGATCGCCGGTCAGTCGGCCTGCCCCGCACACCTCACCACAGCCGCCCCCAGCCGCCGCGCCCGGAAGTCCTGCAGCCACTCCGTCAGCTCGCCCAGGTCTCCACAGAGCCGCGTTCCGTCGGGGTGGACGAGGT
>MWCV01000160.1 GCA_002070215.1 Chloroflexi bacterium ADurb.Bin180
CCACCTTGGGCCCCTGGCGGTCGCCCAGGAAGGCCAGATAGATGGCCTGGAAGAACTTCTTGGAGTCCAGCTTCTGCTCCGCAGCCACAGCATAGACCAGTTCATGGATCTCTGCTGCGCTTTTATCATCCATCTGCTCTGCCAGCAGGCCTAGGCCCTGCCTCTCCTGCATAGTGAGGTTCTTGACTGCGGCCGGAAGAGAAGACGACAAGGCCTTCATCGACGGAATGCCGCACGGCGCAACGGCGGCAGACACATGGGCCGCCATGCTCGCAGCAGCACCCACCCCACCAGCGCCAGATTGCGAGGATTGACCCATGACCACCACCTATGAATTTGACGATCTTGACCTCAAGCTGATTCGGGAGTTGCGTAGCGCCATCCGTGATGTAGATGAGCTCGGAAGCCCGGCGAAAGACTGTCTTGACGAGGACGACATGCTGGACGCCGTTCGCCTGCTACTGAATGTCGTTGGTCAGGACGTTGCGCCCCTTGTTTTGAGCGAAGAAGCCAGAGACGAAGAAGGCGCCGAAGCCTCTGATCTCGGCAGCAAAGCACTCACCGAGGAAGAACTCTCTTTAAAGCACTGGCAGGAATTTCAGAAAGAAACTCTTGCCTCGGCCAGCAGGGGGCTGAAGAAGTGAGCACCGCCGACAAGCTGGCCGAGGCTTTGACCCTTGGCCTGGAATGCGCCTATGAATTGCTGGCTGAGAAGCGGCAAGCACTCGCCGGCCACCCCGAGAAGGTGGCCCCGTATCAGGAAATGGCGGACTACCTGCGCACGTTTCCAGAGCGATTCACCATCCCACAGCCAGCCCTGGCACAGCGCAGGGAGCCGCTGACCGCGAGCCAAGTCAACGAACTGTGCAACGAGTGCCATCTGGACTGGCATCGCGGCTGGTCGCTTGACGAAGAACCGAACCGCTATTTGGAGCTTGCCCGCGCTATCGAGAAGCACCACGGCATCGGGGCCACCACAGGGAAGGAGCCGGGCAATGTCTGACTGTGAACTTCTGGAGCTGGCGGCAAAGGCGCATGGCGGCATTCCTGCGGCTGTTGTCGGGGCCGAGCCGGGCTACTACTGGTGCGGGGCTACCTGCGCTCCGCAGTGGAACCCCCTCACCGACGATGGCGACGCGCTGCGGCTGGCGGTGAAGCTAAAACTGTTCGTTGACAACTGCGGCGCGTTCAGT
>MWCV01000161.1 GCA_002070215.1 Chloroflexi bacterium ADurb.Bin180
CGGCCCCTTCTGGGGTCGCTGGCGCAGCGGCGCGGGCAACAGGGTGTAGATGCTCGGCCAGGTGGAAGGCTTCTGAGAACACTCGGTGCCCGCCGGCTTGTGCAGCATGACATAGGCCGGTGCCCGGTAGACCCAGGGCACGCCCTGCACCGTAAACTGAAGGCCTTCGGGATCGAATTCAGCGGCGGAATCATCGCAGGCCTCACCGCCCACAGTCACGAATCCTTGCTGCACAAGCCCGGCACAGACGCGCCGCGTGCCAAACCCCTGGCTGTATAGGATGTCCTGCAACTGCACGATGTTTCAGCAGAACATCAAAGCCAGCCAAGCCGGATCGTCGAGCACGTGCTGCACCACGAAGCCGCCGAACCGGTAGGTCCAAACTTCGAGATTGACGGTTATCTCAGCCCAGCGCATGACTCCTATTATCCATGGCGCGCCCTGAATCCCCCCGACGCCGGGTGCACAGCGTGGTCAGGACAAGAAAACCTCCAACAGGGAACCGATGGTCTTTTTTTATTGGTGGATGATCGACCACCATATGACTGACCTCCTGAGCTTTTGAACATTTTCTCGCGTCACCCATCGCCCGTTATCCAAGCAAACTTAGGTTCGGCGCACCACCGATGGTGGATACAGCTGAGAGCCAAGGTGCTTGGTGGCGGCTCACTTGATGGGACCCCGGCAGGGAAGGAAGTTGCGGAACACCAGCGAGACGCCGGACAGATTGAACGCAAAATCCAGCCATGGAAACCCATCACGACCGCGTCGGGTGGCTGGACTTCGGCCAGGCTGCTCTGTCGCTTCTGCCGTCGGCGTGGCATTCGCTGAGGGCGACGCTGAAGGTCTACGCGCTGACACCGGACAGCCGCCAGTCGATCGGTTCGATACTGGAACACCAGGCCGAGGACTTCCCCGACAAGGACTGCCTGCTGTTCGAGGGCCAGCGCTGGAGCTACCGCGACTTCAACGCCTGGGCCAACCGCATTGCACATGTATTGAAGACTCACGGGGTGGGCCCGGGCGACACGGTCGGCCTGTTGTTCGAGAACTGTCCCGCCTTGCTGGCCTGCGTGGCGGCGGTGGCCAAGCTCGGCGCAGTCGCCGGCATGCTCAACCCCAAGCAGCGTGGCGCGGTGCTGAGCCACAGCATGCGGACCATCCAACCGCGGCTG
>MWCV01000162.1 GCA_002070215.1 Chloroflexi bacterium ADurb.Bin180
TCCACCACCGGTGGAGGCGCCACTGCAACTCAACAATGGGCGGGAGGCAATCGCGGTGGAGTTCACCGACGAGCGACTCAGTGCCCACGCCGGCAGCGCCGGTTTCTGGAGCTGGCTGCGGGGCACCGGCGTGATCGCCGAGTTGGAGCGACTGTTGCCGCATCCCCAACCTGTTTCCAACAATCACCTCACGCCGCTGACCAAGGCGCTGGGCTTTATCTACGGCCTGTTGTGCGGAGCCGAGAAGCTCACGCAGGTGGCGTATCTGCGGCACGATCCGGTGGCACCCGAGCTGTTGGGTGTGCCGCGTTTGCCCAGCCAGTCGAGCCTGTCGCGATTCCTCCAGGGCTTTGCGGGAGCGGGGGCCAACCTGCGTTGCTTTCGTCCGCTGTGGCAGTGGGCGATGCGCCAGTTGCCCAGTCGCCGGGAGGGCTATTCGTTGGACTTGGACTCCACTCGGTTGTTACACGAGGACGGCCGGCAGGAGGGCGTGCGGGTCGGCTACACTCGCGTCGGCACCAAACCCTGCCTGCATCCGCTCCTAGCGGTGTTGGGGGAGGCCAAGCTGGTGGTGCAGTTTTGGTTGCGCCCGGGCAACTGCGCCTGCGCCAACAACGCGGTGAGTTTCGTGCTGGATCTGCTGGGCAACCTGCCCGCCCACCTCCGCCTGAGGGTGGTGCGCGCCGACTCGGGCTTTTGCTGGGAAGAGCTGCTCGCCCTCTGGGAACGGCAGGGCCTGCCCTATATCGTCTCCGGACGACTGACCACGCGCATCCAGTCGTTGATCCGGCGCGACACGGTGTGGACGCCCACGCCGGTGACCGGCACCGAGGTCGCCGAGGTGCTCCATCAGGAACCGAGCTGGCGCTGCCCGCGGCGGCTCATCCTGGTGCGCCACCGCGTGGCCGAGAAGGGCCGTGCCGGAGGACGCAAGCTCATCGATGTACCCGGTTATCTCTTCCAGGCGTTGGTCACCAGTCTGCCTGATCGCGTGGGCCCCTTGGACGTGTGGCGCGACTACAACCAGCGGGCCGGCTGCGAGGGCGTCATCAAGGAACTCGATCAACACTTCGCCCTGCCCAAGCTGATCGTGCGCAGCTTCTGGGGCACGGAGGCCGCCCTGTGTCTGGCGGTGTTGAGCTACAACCTCGTCGTGCTCT
>MWCV01000163.1 GCA_002070215.1 Chloroflexi bacterium ADurb.Bin180
CCCTCGCGGATGGCAAAGCGCGAACCCTGCTCCAGAGCCACGGGCACGATCAGCTCGACACGCATCTGGATGTTGTCGCCCGGCATCACCATCTCTACCCCGTCGGGCAGGAAGATGGCGCCCGTAACGTCCATCGTCTGAATGTAGAACTGCGGCCGGTAGCCGCTGAAGAACGGCGTGTGTCGCCCGCCTTCTTCCTTCTTCAGCACGTATACTTCGCTCATAAACTTGGTGTGTGGCTTGATGCTGCCAGGCGCGGCCAGCACTTCGCCACGCTCTACATCCTCTCGCTCGATGCCGCGCAGCAGACAGCCAATGTTGTCTCCCGCCAGGCCCGAGTCCAGTGTCTTGCGGAACATCTCGACCCCGGTCACCACCGAGCGCCGAATCTCCGGCCTCATGCCGATGATCTCAACTTCGTCGCCCACCTTCACCTGACCACGGTCCACTCGACCCGTCACCACCGTGCCGCGCCCCTTGATCCCAAACACGTCCTCGATGGCCATCAGGAACGGCTTCTCTACCTCTCGCTTTGGCGTCGGTATGTACGAATCCACTGCATGCATCAGCTCCCAGATGCACTTGTACTCGGGTGCATTCGGGTCGGTCGACGTGCTCTCCAGCGCCTTGAGCGCCGAACCGCGCACAATCGGAATCGCGTCGCCAGGGAACTGCTGCTTGGTCAGAATCTCCCGCAGCTCCAGCTCCACCAGCTCCAGCAGCTCTGGATCATCCATCACGTCCACTTTGTTCAAGAATACCACCATCGCCGGCACCTCTACCTGCCGCGCCAGCAAGATGTGCTCCCGCGTCTGTGGCATTGGACCATCCGGCGCCGATACCACCAGAATGGCTCCGTCCATCTGCGCTGCGCCCGTGATCATGTTCTTGATATAGTCGGCATGGCCGGGGCAGTCTACGTGGGCATAGTGTCGCGCGTCTGTCTCGTACTCGACGTGCGAAATGGCAATGGTCATACCGCGCGCCTTTTCTTCTGGCGCGTTGTCAATCTGATCATAGGCCTTGAACTCGGCCATATTCTTCATGCCCAGCACTTTGGTGATTGCTGCGGTCAAGGTCGTTTTCCCATGGTCCACGTGACCAATGGTGCCGATGTTCACATGCGGCTTGGT
>MWCV01000164.1 GCA_002070215.1 Chloroflexi bacterium ADurb.Bin180
GATTTCACTACCGGACAGTTTTTAGACAGGAGGCTGTCACTCGGTTAAGCTTCTGCAGTTGACAACCAAGACAGGAGCTAACCATGAGTGACAACCTCAAACGGTATCTTGCCATCAAACGAGCACTGCGCCAATTGTATCCCAAGGAGCCGCAAGGGCGCTTGGCGCAATCGCTCAATGTGCTGGCGATGTTCATCAACGGCATTGTTGCCAGCAAAAGCACGCATATGCGGCAGATTGCCAAGAAGACCCCCGTCGCTGCTAAAGTGACCAGCCGGGAGAAGCAACTCAGTCGCTGGTACCAGAACGAGCGCGTCACTTACGAACTGCACATGCTGCCTTTTGTCGAGACCCTGCTCGCGGCCCTAGCTGAGCGGACCTTGACGGTCGTGCTGGACGGCAGTGCAGTGGGCCGCCACTGCGTGTGTCTGATGGTCAGCGTCATCTATCAGAAGCGGGCGATTCCACTGCTTTGGACCGTCGTTTCAGGGTGCAAAGGGCATTTTCCGGCTGACAGCCACGTGGCGGTGCTGACCCGGTTGCAGCAGTTGTTGCCCGCCACGGCGTCGGTGGTGATCTTGGGCGACGGTGAGTTCGATAGTGTCGCCTTGCAGACGTTTCTCGCCCAAGCTGGCTGGGACTACGTCTGTCGGACGGCCAAGAACAGCCAGGTCTGCCTGGACGGCGCCTGGCTGAGCTTGGCTGACATGGCTGTTTGGCCGGGCCAGCGGCTCCTGCTGGAACAGGTCCGCTTTACCGCCCAGGCCTACGGCCCGATCCAGGTTATCATCTGGTGGAAGCATGGCTATCGAGAGCCGATCTATCTGATCACTAATCTCGAACTGGCTGTGGAGGCGTGCTACTGGTATCGGCGCCGTATGCGCATCGAAACGTTCTTCTCGGACCAGAAAAGCCGCGGCTTCCATCTACACAAGAGCCACTTGGCTGATCCACAACGCCTGGCCCGGCTGCTGATTGCCGCCTGCCTGGCTTACATTTGGATGATCTATTTGGGCACCCTGTGCCGTCAGCAGGGCTGGCACAAGATCATCCATCGCACCGATCGCTGCGATCTGAGTCTGTTCCAACTCGGGCTGGACTTGCTTGATTACTTCGAAAACGAAGGCAAGCA
>MWCV01000165.1 GCA_002070215.1 Chloroflexi bacterium ADurb.Bin180
TGCCCCGCCTGCACCACCGCCGCCGCCATAAGCCGTCAAATAGGTGCCGAATGTCGTATTTCCGCCGATACCGCCAGCGCCACCCGCCGCGCCTGCCGCACCTTTCGCGCCTGCCGTTCCACCGGCATGGACGCCTACAGTAACCGTCCCGGCAAGGTCATCGGCTTTGAATACACCGCGCACCCAACAGCCACCCCCTCCACCCCCGCCTCCTTTGGCGACAACCGCCGTGGCCAGCGAAGCACCTGCACCGCCCCCGCCGCCTGCGCCGATCATTTCGACAATCACAACCTTCGGGGTGAACGCGGTTGGCTTAGTCCAGGTTCCTCCGCTTGTGAATGTCTGCACATCAGACTGCTGGGAAAGACTTGACGCTACCGGAGTACCTGCCGAGTTTAGTCGCTGCCAGCCGTAACCTTCGGAGAAGGTCAGCCCTTCGCCAGGCGCAAGCGTCGACTTGTTCAATCGCTGCGCCGTCGTTCCGTCAGTGTGGATAACCTCGACATCGGTAGTGACAGATGCGTGGCTATTGATGATCGACAGCAGCTTGACGTTGCGCACGGTAGAGGCGGCAGGCGAGGCCACAATATCCGTGGTCGTCGGAGTGGTGATGTCTGCTGTATTGGTGCGACCGGGCGTTACCGTGGTTCCGAGCAGGTCCACCCAAGAGGCGTGGACCTCGACGTTCGCGGAGCCGGATGTGGTCAGGCGCAGTTTGTCAGAGGTAGATGCTAGATTGATCATTCTGTAGCCTCGAATTGAAGTTTGAGAGCGGTGTAATCGGTAATCGAATCTGCCTCGCCGCCTGACAGTGTTTGCGTGTAAGTCGTCAGTGATGCCGGGGCGGGGCTGTGTGTCCAGCTTGCTATTGTGGTCGTTCCTTGGCGCAGGCGCACAATTACGCCACCGGCCTCGGCAGATAGCCTGTAGCGAACGATGTGCCCCGAGCTGGAGGCGGGATCGCTCAGTGAGCCAAGCGCAACTTCGCAGGTGCTGGCGTTGACCGTGCTGATGTAGTCGGTGTCACTCGCTGCGGTTTCATCGATCATCGCGTAAAGATCGCTACCGGTTGAAGCGGTCCACGTTCCAGCGCTTGCGTCGGATGTCGGGCGCGCGAATTG
>MWCV01000166.1 GCA_002070215.1 Chloroflexi bacterium ADurb.Bin180
GGCCAAGAAGGCACGCGACGGCAAGCTGACGCCGGCCGAGATGTCGGGCGCCTGCTTCACGATCTCCAGCCTGGGTGGCATTGGCGGGCGCTACTTCACGCCCATCATCAATGCGCCCGAGGTGGCGATCCTGGGGGTGTGCAAGTCGACGATGGAGCCCATCTGGGATGGCAAGGCCTTCCAGCCGCGACTGATGCTGCCACTGAGCCTGACCTGGGATCACCGCGTGATCGACGGTGCCGCGGCCGCGCGCTTCAACGTCTACCTCGGCCAGATCCTGGGCGACTTCCGCCGGGTTCTGTTGTGACGACGGTCGTTGTTGTCCGAAAGGCCGGTCAGGTGGCGATCGCCGCGGACACGCTGGTGACCTTTGGCGATACGCGTCTGTCGCACCGCTACGAGGCCAACAGCAAGCTGTTCAAGGTGGACACGCCTGCCGGCCCGAGCTGGGTCGGCATGGCTGGCACCGTGGCGCATTTCCCCGTGCTGCGCAAGGCCATGAACGCGCTGTCGAAGGATCAACTGCTGCTGGGCAGTCGCGACGAGGTGTTCGACACTTTTGTCCGCTTGCATCCGCTGCTGAAGGAGTCCTTCTTCCTGCAGACCAAGGAAGACGACAACGACCCCTATGAGTCGAGCCAGTTCAGCGTGGTGATTGCCAACGCGAGCGGCATCTTCGGCCTGTACAGCTACCGCGAGGTGTTCGAGTTCAAGGAGTTCTGGGGCATCGGCTCCGGGCGCGGCTTTGCACTCGGGGCCATGCACGCGGTCTGGGACAAGGCCCGCTCGGCCCGTGAAGTGGCGCTGGCCGGCGTGCATGCGGGTTGCGAATTCGACCGAAACTCCGCCGGACCGGTGGACCTGTACACGATCAAACTGAAAGCATGACCCGGGACGGTCCTGCACGTCATCTGGAGACACACCATGAGCCTGATTGAAATCAAAGTGCCGGACATCGGCGATTTTTCCGAGGTGGCGGTCATCGAGCTGCTGGTCAAGCCCGGCGACACCATCAAGGCCGAGCAGAGCCTGATCACCGTGGAGTCCGACAAGGCGTCGATGGAGATTCCGTCCAGCCATGCCGGCGTGGTCAAGGA
>MWCV01000167.1 GCA_002070215.1 Chloroflexi bacterium ADurb.Bin180
CCTGATTAGCAACGAACCTCAGCCGACCGAATACTCCGTTGGGTATGCGGCCCACAGTTGGCGGTTGCGACGATCAGGCGCGTATGTAGCGTGCTGAGATCGAACCGGCGGTTGAATCGATAAGCAAAAGCCGCGAGGTACGGGCCTGCGTACTTTCGGAAAGCGAATGCGTGGTAACTCCCGCTCAGGCTGGTCTTGAGGTTACCCAGCACGGTGTTGATCCACTTGAATTCGGGTAGATCCTTGGGCTTTCGCGCGCCAATGACGGTGGGTCGATGCGTGCATTCGGCCTCTTTGACGGCGGTAAAGCAAGACAGCCCGTCGGAAAACACGGTACACCCCGGCGCCAGGCTGGACTGGGCCCACTGCTTGATGGCCTTGAGGGTGAAGCCGGAGACGGGGGTGAGTTTAATTCGCAGCGGATGGCCCTCATCGGTGAGCGAGACGGCGGCAACGAACGAAACTTTATTCTCCGAGCCTCGACCGGCGGTTCCGCCGCTACGCTCGCCGCCCAGGTAGGCATCGTCGACGTGGACCTGGCCTTCGAGAACATACCGCGCCTCGCGTTGTGCCATCGCGCACATCAACTTGTGGTGGATCAACCAGGCCGTCGGGTAGCTCACCCCCAGTTGTCGCATGAGCGCGAGCGCCGACAGCCCAGTCTTGGCTTGGCTGATGAGGTAGATCGCGAGAAACCAGACGGTCAGGGGCAGTTTGGTGCTCTGCATGACGGTGCCGGCGATCAGCGAGGTCTGATGCCGACAGGCTTGGCACTGAAAAAGCGAATGGGTTCGCCCGCGCACCCTGCTGTAGGCGGCCCCATCACAGCGGGGGCAACGAAACCCGGACGGCCAGCGCGCATGCTCCAGTGCCGCCTCGCACTGAGATTCGGTCCCGTAGCGCTCAAGGAATTCAGGCATCGAAAGACCGGGCTGAAACTGAATTCGATTCATTGCCATGGCTCCACCTCACCTCAGATAGGCTGTTCTTATGTACAGCATAGCTCGTGAAGCCAGGGTTGGACAGCTTGGCTGAGTATCGTTGCTAATCAGGAGGAAACTTGGGGCGGCCCGGCGTTTCCTTGAGAGC
>MWCV01000168.1 GCA_002070215.1 Chloroflexi bacterium ADurb.Bin180
GGCGTGGGCGTGTTGGTCGCTGGCGGGGTGACCTGCAGCAGCAGCTTATCGCCTGGGTAGATCACGCTCGACGCTGTCAGGTAGTTCCAAGCCATCAGGTCGTTCACAGATATCCCATACAAGCCCGCGATCCAAACCAGGTTTTGTCCTTCAGCAACGGTGTGATAATACATTCCATCTGGAGCGGGCGTGAGCCTCTGCAGAGGGGTAAGCGGCAAAGGCGTGGGGGTGGGGGTCTGGTCAGGTCCTTTTATCAGTAGTTTTCGCCCAATCTGCAGCGGCGTTTCAACGGTGATGCCGTTGAGCTCCAGAAGCCTGCTCACAGGCACGCCGTATGCCTCGCCAATTCTCGAAAGATTCTGGTACGCCTCCACAACATGCACGATCCGCCCGTCACTATCGGGCGTGGCTATCATCACGCGCCCAACTGGCGTTGGCGTTGCCAGGTCGCGTGAGTTGGGTCCGGCAATGCGCAGTTGGTCGCCAGTCTGCAGCACGTAGCTCTCGGGCAGATTATTCCAGCGCAAAATATCCTTGATGGTCACCCCATACGCCACCGCGATTGACCAAAAGCTCTGCCCGGGTTTGACGATATGCAGGTAATTGCCGTTTTCATCCGGTTCCACCAGCTCGACTGGGGTCACGATGCCGGGGACGACGGGCGTTTGCCCGGGGAGAGGCGTGCCACCGCCAGGAGGGGCGGCTTCGCAAGGCACGCCGGAAATGTAGGCGGCTTGCAGGATGAAGTAGGTCATCCCGTTGCTGGCTCTGGCTGTGCCCGCGCCGACGTGGCAGTAGTTAGGTTGGGTGGCAGGGCGCATGTGGTCGTAGTCCGCCCACATCAGCATGATCTGGTCGATCGTGGCGCCATCGCCGGCAATGGCAAAGTTTTCCGTGGCGAAGACCGTCGCGCCTCCGCCGTACCCCGCTGCTGCCAGCCGTCCTTTCACGTCGCCAATATGCCAGGAGAGCAACCCGTCTGCCATGATTTGGGCGGTGCCCTGCGCCACGGCATTGACGATCGGGTCTTCGATCAGGGCAGGCAGCCCATTTGCCATTCGCAGCACGTTCATCGCCGC
>MWCV01000169.1 GCA_002070215.1 Chloroflexi bacterium ADurb.Bin180
ACACGCGCGCGGGCTGGGTGGAAATCAGCACCTGGGTCTATGGCTGGCGTCTGATTGCCTTGGTCGACTTGACCACGCTGATCCCCCTGGCGCTCAAGGTGGTGCAGATCCAAGAACATGAAGCTCCCCACCTGTTGGCGTTGCTGGAACAAGCGCAGCGCAATCTGGCACCTCACAGTCGGATCGTCAGCCTGGTGGTGGATCGGGCTTATGTGGACGGCCCGACGCTCTATGCCATTGCCCAACAGGGGATTACCTGGACGCTCCTGGCCAAGTCCAATCAAGTGGCCCGGGCCACCGCGATAGCCTTGAGCGCTGAAGGGCCACTGCAAGAACGCCAGGAAACCGTGTCTCACGGGCACGGGCGCACGGCCACTCAAGAGACACTCCGCACCCAGGTGATCCCGGTGCAAGGCATTCGCACCTGGGAGAGTTACCGTCCGGCGCAGGAGGAAGCCCCGCGCCTGGCCTTTGCCGAGCGGCCAGCGCTCAACGCCATCGTAATCAAGGAATGGCGTAACACCTTGCCCGAAGCGGATGCCGGCCCTTGGGTACTGTTGACCAACGGTACGGTGGCTGAGCCTTGGGAGCCGGTGAACGCCTACGACGACCGGAGTTGGATCGAGAACGGCTTGTTCCGCAACAGCAAGCAGTTCTGGACCTTGATGCGCTGGTTCCCGCAGAAAGACCTGGCCGGGGTACGCACGCATCTGACCTTCGTCATGCTGATGCTGGCCACGGCGACCGCCTATCGCTTGTGGGACAAAGCGCAGAGTCAAGCCGCGACGCCTCCCTCTTCACATCTGGCACTGCCCGCGCCGTTGCCGACTCGAAACGCCCAGGCGGCTCCGGAGGAGGGGGACGCGCGGCCCCAGTTGTCCCATGCGTTACTGGAGGGTCAGGGGATGGCGCGCTGGCGCCGGGAGTTGCGCCTCCAAAACCGCGACAAACTCATCGTGTTTGTGGGGGAGCAGTATGGGATTTTCGACACCTATGAGTTTCTCATCCTGACCGGCGTACCGTTACGCAAATTGCCACCGCACATTGCCTCGCCGACAGATGT
>MWCV01000170.1 GCA_002070215.1 Chloroflexi bacterium ADurb.Bin180
CCCCCGCCGGCGGCAGTGGCCTGATTCCTCGTGACCTCGCAGTTGTTCAGAGTCGCCGTGGCCATCGGACTAACGTACACGCCGCCGCCTTGATAGACACCGCTCCCGAGAGCAATGGCCAGATCGGACAGCACCACAGTGCCGGAGGTAATGGTAAAGACGCGGCTGGCACCCTGGATGATCGTGGACGTGGAGCCATCGCCGTCGATCGTCACGTCCTGAGCAATTGTCGCTCCACCGACGTATGTCCCGGCAGCAACGTGGACGGTTCCGCCAGCGGCCACCCCTTGCACGGCATAGCGGATGCTGCCAAAGTTCTGCCAGGGATTTGGCGCGCCACACGCACCGGTCGGACACACCCAGACCTCGGTCGGCATGGGGACGAGTGCAGCAGAGGAAGGAGACACGGTGACTGTGCTGATTAGCAGGAGGAAAAGCGCAGAAGCGATCAAAGCAGGTACAACAAGCGCGGTCAGACGCCTCGTCATTTCTGGTTCTCCTGGATACGAGAGTGGAGTGCCGTACACCCCGGCGGCGACACAACCATTGTAGACCCGGCTCTCACGCTGTCAAGTTCGCTGCGCGTGCTGGGGCTCGCGGCCGAAGGTGGGCGACCAGGGTCGTTCTTGGTCGGGAGCTGCGGCAAGGCTATAATGAACTCCCGTGGAACCAGAGCGCGTGTGGTACGTCTACCTGCTCGAGTGCGCCGACGGCACGCTGTACACCGGCATTGCGGTGGACACCGAACGCCGTCTGCGCTGTCACAATGCGGGGCGAGGAGCACGCTACACACGCACCAGACTGCCGGTCAAGCTGATCGGCTGCAAGGCAGTGTCCTGTCACGCCGAGGCATTGCGGCAGGAGCGCCGGCTCAAGACCTGGACACCGCAGCACAAGCGGGGTTGGTTCCTGCACTGACCAGGTGCTGCTCGCTCGATGGCGTGTTGCGGCACTGCTGCAACACGCGCGGAATCTGCTCCGACTAGACCGGCGGGCCCTTCTTGATCACACGGTGCCGCCCAAG